>JAITHF010000148.1 GCA_031280115.1 Spirochaetaceae bacterium
CGCCGATATTTTTTACTCTTTTTTCTCTTTTTTTTACTCTTTTCCTCTTTCCCCCTCTTTCCCCTCTTTTTAAGACGCCTGCCCCCTGCCCAAACCGGACCGCCATACATCCCGCGGCGGCGGCGCCTGAGCGGAGCCGGATTACACCGCGCTTGACACTGCGCCTTGTTCCCGGTATTCTGGCCGAAAAACCTAAGCGCGCGATAAATCTTTATTATCACAAAACAGGAACCGTTATGAACGAAAAAACCCTGCGCCTGCTTGAATTCGACGCTGTTCGAGGGCAAACAGCAGACTGCGCGTTGAGCGAGGAAGCGGCGCGGCAGATACGGGAGGATATTCCCCGCCAAACTATAGAAGAAACCGGCGCATTGAAAGCAATGACCGCCGAAATCCTTGCCTGTATGTATTCCGGCGAACCGGAGAAACGGGACAGCCTGCCGTCGGTGGGCTTTCTCCTGCCCAAGCTGGCGGTTCAGGGCGCGCTGCTTGAGACTGACGAAGCCTATGCCCTGGGCCTCTTTGTGGAACGAGGCGGGGCGCTGAAAACGTGGCTTTCCAACGGGGGCCGGCGGGGCCTCCTTACTGCCGCGCTGGACGGTATGCCGGACTGCGCGGACATCCCGCGGGCGGTGTTCCGGGTGCTGGACAGGGACGGCAGCCTGCGGGACCTGCCGGTATTTAAGGAGATAAACCGGCGTATCCGCGGCTTGGCCCGGGATATTGAAGGGCTGGTAAGCCGGTATGCCCAGCATGACGAGACGCGGCACATCCTCCAGTCAACGGTGCCGTCCCAACGGGACGGGCGGACGGTGCTCGCGGTGAAAGCGCATTTGAAGGGCCGGATTAAAGGCATTGTCCATGAGATTTCCGCCACAGGGCAGACCGTATTTATAGAGCCGGCGGAGGTGGTGGAAAAGAACAATGCTATACTCATTGAAAAACGGAAGCTTGACGCGGAGGTTCTCAAGGTTATGCGGGAGCTGACCGGACAGATCGCCGAACACCGCCAGAGCCTTGCCGAATTCCACCGGCGGATTGTGTACCTTGAAACCCTGCGCGCCCGGGCAAGGTACGCCTTTGAGACCAGGGGGCGCTTCGCGGACATAGGGGACAACCGGCATATCCGCCTTAAAAAGGCGCGGCATCCCCTGCTGGGTTCCGGCGCGGTCCCCATTGATTTTGCCGCGGACACGAGCGCGGTGATTATCACCGGCCCTAATACCGGCGGAAAGACCGTAACCTTGAAAACCCTGGGGCTTTTCGCGCTGATGAATCAGTTCGCTCTGGCCCTGCCGGCTGACGAAGGGACTGTGCTGCCTCTATTTGACGGGGTTTACGCGGACATCGGCGACGAGCAGTCTTTGGCGCAATCCCTTTCGACCTTTTCGGCGCACATGACCAACATCGCCGCCATTACGGAGGCGGCCACCGAACATTCCCTGGTACTTCTTGACGAGCTTGGCTCAGGCACGGACCCGCAAGAAGGAAGCGCTATCGCTATGGCGCTGCTGGATTATTTTATCGAAAAAAAGACGCGGCTCATCGCCACGACCCACCACGGCATCTTGAAGAACTACGGGTATACCCGGGAGCAGGTGGAAAACGCCTCGGTAGAGTTCGACGCCGCGACCCTTTCGCCGACGTACCGTATTTTGATGGGCGTCCCGGGCGAGAGCCGGGCATTTGACATCGCCCTGCGGAACGGGCTTAACCCGGAGATTATACGCCGGGCCCGGTCTTATCTGGACGGGGGCGGGGCTGACCTTTCGGCGCTCATAAGCGGCCTTAAACAGAAGCACCAGGCCCTCCGCGGCGCGGAAGCGGCCCAGAGCGCGGAAACGGCGCGGCTGCGGGAGGAACGGCGCCGCTCTGATTTGAAAGAACTGCGGCTCCGCCAGAAAGAAGCGGAGCTTAAAACCCGCGGGGCGGATAACCTGCGGCGGCTTTTGGAAGAGAGCAGGAAAACCCTTGAGAATCTGGTCCGGGAACTGCGGGAAGGGGAGATTTCCAAAGAGAAAACCCGCAAGGTGAAGGATTTTATCCGCCGGCTTGAGGAAGACGCGGCCCTTGCGGAGGAGGCGGCGGCGGCTGAGCGCCTCCTTATTGAGGAAGACCTGCGGCGCTTTGAAGAAGAGGAGGAGCCTGATGCCCCGCTCCCGATTGCTCCGGGGGCTGAGGTTCTGGCCGGAACATACAAGCGGAAAGGCACGGTGCTGCGGATGGACAAAAAAGGTTTATGGGTTGTGGAGGTCGGCTCTTTGCGGATGACCTTTGCGGAAAAAGACCTGCGCCCCCTTTCCCCTGGGAAGGCCGGGCCGAAGCCGGCGATAGCGCTGCCGGAACTGTCTTTGATGAAGCCGGGTTTTGAGATAAGCCTTAGGGGGATGCGTCTTGACGAGGCGCTGGAAGCCTTGCGGCGCCAGCTTGACGCGGCGGTATTTTCCGGTCTTGAGATGTTTTCGGTGATACACGGCAAGGGCGGCGGTATTCTCCAGCAGGGCGTCCACGAGTTTTTGAAATCTCAGCCGCAGGTGGCGGATTATTATTTTTCCCGCCCTGAACTGGGAGGCTTCGGTCGTACCGAAGTTATCCTCAAACAGTAGCCCCCTGCGGGGGATTCAGGTGCTTCTTGCGGTGAGCGGGTTCGCACGTTTAGTCACAACCCCGAAGCGGCGCCTCAGCGGACTTCGATGGCGCACGGGCGCGGCGCAGGAAGCCGCTGGTTGGGGGTTTGGGGGCAGCCGGAGGCTGTTCCCTTACGGGAAGTTCGCAAAAGAATACGCGAACCCCATGAAGCGCCGGCAGCCGAAGGCTGTTCCCTTACGCGAAGTTT
>JAITHF010000165.1 GCA_031280115.1 Spirochaetaceae bacterium
AGGCCCACCTTCGGAGTTGTGACTAAACATACAAACCCTCGCGCCGCGAGAAGCACCTGAAACCCCCGCAGGGGGCTTCCTGCGCCGCGCCCTTTCGTCCGCGGCGTCCGCTGAGGCGCCGCTTCGGGGTTGTGACTAAAATTGCAAACCCGCTCACCGCAGGAAGCACGTGAACCCCCTATGGGGGGTTGATTAGATGAGGAGGCGTGTGTTATAGTGGGGATAATATAGAGATGAAAAAGGGTTCTTTCTAAGGAGTTGTTTACTATGCGAAGTATCCAATTAAGTATGTTAGGATTAGCGGCGTTCTTCGGCGCCGTATCCTGCGGCACATCGTTCTCAAGCCGGGGCGCCGCCGCGCCGGGGGAGCCTGTATCTCAAAGCGCTCCTTCCGCGGGCGCCGCTGTTTCTCCTGTTTCTGCTGTCTCTGTTACAGAAACGGGAGCCCAAGAAGGCCCGGCGCCCCAGCCGGACAAAGAACGGGCGGCCCGGGCCCTTTCAGAGGTGGTCCTGGCCTTGGGCGCCTTGGTGGACGAGCCCCTTGTGCCTATCGCGTCGCTGGCTCAAGGAGGCGTCTCCGATATGGATGCGGGCACGATCAACCCGCTGCTTGACAATACCTATTATCGAAAAAGCAGGGAGCTTCTCCAGGAGGCGCGGAGGCTCTTTGAC
Source organism: Spirochaetaceae bacterium (assembly GCA_031280115.1). Taxonomy (GTDB): domain Bacteria; phylum Spirochaetota; class Spirochaetia; order Treponematales; family Breznakiellaceae; genus JAITHW01. Next base: position 673 of record JAITHF010000165.1, read on the forward strand.
CAAGGGGATTATGAGGGGTGCCTGAGGCTTACCCAGTCGGCCCAAGAATACGCCCGCCTGTCCGATGAGTACGCGGCCCGCCAGACCGCAGTAAGCCGGGCGGACAAGGCCATTGAGGGCGCCGGAAACGCTCTTGCGTCAGCGGCGCCTGCAAGCCGGTCAAAGGAGCCGTACAAAACCGCCCAGGCCGCCTATGCGGAAGCCAAGGCCGCCCGGGACGCGGAAGACTGGGACGGCGCCGCTGAAGCCGCTGAACGCGCTATGAAAGCTATAGAAGCCCTTGCAGCCATACCGAAGCAGGCGCCTGGCAGCATAGCGGAGGAAACCTCCGGCGCCGCCCGCTCTGTAAGGAGGGCGCCTGGGCCCCGCAGCGCCGCAGCGCCGGTGAGCGCCGTAACCCCCCCGCGAAGGGCCCCTGAAATCCAAGACCCGCCGGCGGCTGCCGCCGGGAGCCAGCCGGTTCAGGAGCGGGCAGGGCAAACAAACCCGCAGGAAGAAGCCCTGCCCAAAACAGGGGCCCCCCAAAAAGAGCCCTTTGCTTTTTTGGCCGGCGGCCCCGCCCAGAGCGCGCCTTTGACTGGGCGTCCGGGCTCAAACCCACGGGCCGCCGCCGCTGACGGGGGCGGCCCAGCAGTGGAAACGCCCCAGGTGCCGCTTATGAGCAGCCCTGCGCCTGAAAACCGCCCTAAAACCCCGAATAAGCAGGCGCCGGCTGCGCGGGACACCCCGTCGGTGCCGGCGATCGCGCCGCCCGGCGCGGCCCCTGCTGCCGGCGCCTATGATATGCCGGTGGTGGCGGCCCTTAGCGCGAAGCCTCAAATGCAGGCCCCGGCGGACCTGTGGGCGCCTACTGCCGCACGGGTACCCGCCCGTCCTGAAGGGCCCGTTACAGCGCCGCATATCGCCTCGTCCCTGGAGGAAGAGCCGTCAGGCGCCGCCGGCCTTTCAGCCCAATATAAGGTTCAGGCATGGGAAACTTCCATGGATTGCCTCTGGAACATCGCCGCCAAGCCCTGGGTCTACGGGGACCCGAACAAGTGGATATTCCTCTACCGCGCAAACAGCTCGAAACTGCCGAACCCCCAGAATCCCCATGTAGTCCCGCCGAATATCGTGCTGGATATTCCCAGCATTGACGGCGAGGCGCGGCAAGGGCTGGGTTCTTGGAACGCGCCGTAACACACAAAACAAAAAAACAAAAAACCCCGCCGGAATAGCAGCGGGGTTTTTTTATTCATCCCTTCAGGTGCCGGTTATAGAGCGCCAGCGCCGCCCCCATAAGCGCGTGAACATAGGGCGGATTGCCCATGCCGCGGGTTACTTCCTCCACAGGCACAATCTCCACGTCCACATACTCGTCCTCGTCAAGGCGCTGACCCCCCTCAGCGCTGAGGTCCCGGGCAAGAAAAAAATGCACCTGATTGGACATGATTGCCGGATTAGGGTTAAAGGCGCCGAGCTTGATGATCTTTCCGGGGATATAGGCGGCTTCTTCCCGCAGTTCCCTGCATGCTGCCTGTTCCGGCGCTTCCCCCGCTTCAAGAACCCCTCCGGGAAACTCAAGGCTCAAGCACTGAGACCCGTGGCGCCACTGGCGCACCATGACAAACGACGCGCCCCGGGATGTTTCGATCACCGGCACCGCGATAGCCCAGTCCGGCGCGTCCAGCACGGTGAACGCTTTAAGGCCGTTATGCGGGGACCTGCAAGAACTTTCTTGAACAGAGAAGACCGGGCAGGTAAAAACAGTGCGCCGCGCCTCTTCCCTCCAGGTCAAATTATGAGGTGTTTTGTTATTCATAGGTTAAAAATACCACACTCCCCTGCCTTCATGCCACCCGCCTCCCCCGCCCCTTGCGGGGGTTCAACGGCGCATCCCGCTTTCGCATATACAAAAAAGGGCGCGCCGCCCTGCGGGAAGGGTATTTTATTGAGGGTATTTATTTAAGAAAGAAACCGGCAGCACCCATTCCCGCGCCTACGCAGGCGATGCAAAGCGCGTTATGCGCCAGTATGTTTAGGAGCCCGTAGAGGATATTCCCGCTTAGAAAATAACGGGCTGTTTCCAGAGCGTAGGCGGAAAAGGTGGTATACCCGCCTAAGAAGCCGGTTATTACCAGCAGCCTCCCGCCTTCCAATTTTTCCAATTTTTCCAAGAGGGCTGCGAAAAACCCGATAAGCGCGGACCCTGCGGCGTTTACCACAAGGGTCCCCAGGGCGAAGGGGGCTTTGTGCAGGGAATTGACCCATTGGATTGACCCGTAGCGCAGCAGCGCCCCAAGCCCGCCGCCTATGATTACTAACGCGCAGTGAAAAAGCCTTGCCTCCATACCTGCCCCGCTCCTTGTGTTTTTTGTATGCCCAAGAGGGAGGCCCTCGGCCTCCCCGCTGGTGACGACTATAGCACCGGCTGTTTGTATATGCAAGTTCCTTGAAAAAAAATCCTGCCGGCTTTTCCCGCCGCCTGTTCCTGCAAGAGGCTTTTTCCGGTAATTTTTCTGTTTTCTGTATTGCCTCTTGGACGCGCTCTAAGATATAATAAAAAACCAACGGAAAAAAATGTTGGGGTTCGCAACAAATCTAATTTTTATGGGGGCTTTTCGTGGCAAAACAGAAAAGTGTCTACTTTTTCGGCGAGGGAAAATCAGACGGGGACGCCAAGATGCGGGATATTCTTGGAGGCAAAGGCGCAAACTTAGCGGAGATGACCAATTTGGGCATACCGGTTCCCCCGGGTTTTACGATTTCTACCGAGGTCTGCGCGGCGTATTATGAAAACAAAGAACAGTATCCTGAAGGGCTTGTTGAGGCGGTTTTAAAAAACCTCAAAAAACTTGAGAAACTGATGGGCAAGAGGCTGGGGGACCCTGACGACCCCCTGCTGGTCTCGGTCCGCTCCGGCGCGCCTGTATCCATGCCGGGCATGATGGATACTATCCTTAACCTGGGCATGAACGATAAAGCGGTCCGGGGGCTCGCGCAGAACACCGGCAACCCCCGTTTCGCCTGGGACGCATACCGCCGCTTTATTCAGATGTACGGCGACGTGGTGATGCGCGTGCCCGGCGAAGCCTTTGAACACGCCTTGAAAGAGGCGAAAAAAGCCAAGAAGGTGGAACTGGATACCCAGCTTGGGGAGCGGGAACTGGAAGCGCTGGTGGGGGCCTATAAAGAGATTGTCAGGAAACACACGGGAAAGGATTTCCCGCAAGACCCGATGGAGCAGCTGTGGGGCGCGGTCAACGCCGTATTCGGCTCATGGATGAATGAGCGGGCTATTACCTACCGGCAGAACAGCGGCATAAAAAATATCAAAGGCACCGCGGTCAACGTGCAGTCCATGGTATTCGGCAATTTCGGCGATGATTCAGGAACCGGGGTCTGCTTCAGCCGGGACCCGTCCACCGGCGAAAACGTGTTTTACGGCGAATACTTGATGAACGCCCAAGGGGAAGACGTGGTGGCCGGCATACGGACGCCGGAAAAGATAAGCGCCCTTGAAAAAGAAAACAAGCCCATCTATGACGAGCTTATACAGGTACGGAAAAAACTGGAGGAACACTTTCGGGATATGCAGGACATGGAGTTCACGGTCCAGCAGGGGAAACTGTTTCTTCTCCAGACGAGAAACGGGAAACGGTCCGGCGCCGCCGCGGTCAAAGCGGCGATCGACATGGTTGAGGAAAAACTTATTGACAAGAAGACCGCGGTTTTCCGTGTGGGGCCGGAGCATTTAGACCAGCTCCTCCACCCCCACATCGATCCTGACGCCCTGAAAAGCAACGCCCCCCTGACCCAGGGGCTTAACGCCTCCCCGGGCGCCGCCGCGGGCCGCATCGTGTTCTCCGCCAAAGACGCGGAAGAATGGCGCGGCAGAGGGGAGCGGGTCCTGCTGGTGCGCCAAGAAACCAGCCCCGAAGATATAGGCGGCATGATCGCTTCCCAGGGAATCCTTACCTCCACAGGCGGCATGACCAGCCACGCGGCGGTGGTTGCCCGGGGCATGGGAACGCCCTGTATCGCCGGCGCCAAAGGGGTTACGATACAAGAGAAAAAAGTGGCCATAGGCGGCGCCTCGTTCAACGAGGGGGATTGGATTACGATTGACGGTTCCACCGGCAATGTGTATAAAGGGGAACTGCCGCTCATAAAGCCGGACATCTCCGAAAATAAGCTGGTGCAGACGTTCTTGGGATGGTGCGATGAGGTCAGGGCCTCGGCTGTCCGGGGGCGCCTGCGGGGGTTTGAGGTACGCACCAACGCGGACCTGCCGGAAGACGCCCAGCGGGCCTTCAAGTTCGGCGCCGAAGGGGTGGGGCTGTGCCGCACTGAGCACATGTTCTTTGATAAAAACAAACTTATCCACTTCCGCGCCATGATCGTGGCCGGCACCGAAGAGGAACGGAAGGCCGCGCTCACCCCTATCCTCCCGCTCCAGCAGGAGGACTTTTTCGGTATTTTCAAGGCAATGGAAGGCCGGCCCGTAACGATCCGGCTCCTTGACCCGCCGCTCCACGAATTTGTCCCCCATACCCAAGAAGAAATCGAGGAGCTTGCACGGCACCTGCAAGTGCCGGCCCAGACGCTCATGCCGAAAATCGAGAAACTGCACGAAGCCAACCCCATGCTCGGCCACCGGGGATGCCGCCTTGCGGTCACCTACCCGGAAATCTACGATATGCAGGTTGACGCCATTGCCCGGGCAGCGGTTGACTG
>JAITHF010000180.1 GCA_031280115.1 Spirochaetaceae bacterium
GGAGTCGAGTGGTGGGAACTTCCTATCTCCCTTCCGCCTGCAAATTCCGCTGAGGCGCCGCTTCGGGGTTGTGACTAAACGTGCGAACCCTCTCACCGCGAGAAGCACCTGAATCCCCCGCAGGGGGTGACTAAACTTGCGAACCCTCTCACCGCGAGAAGCACCTGAATCCCCCGCAGGGGGCGCAGGGGGCGAACTTGGCAAACTTTTCGTCCTCATAGAGAAACACCACTTGTACTTCCCTTGCAGAACCGCGGCTCCGTAACAGCCGGTCCAAAGCGCTGGTTTCAGATGGAAGCCGGGGGAGCGCCAGCACCAGAATACCGGACTCAGCAGGATGGGCGGCGAAATCCCGCGCTTCTGCCGGCGGGGAAGCCGCCGGATGGGCGAGAAGCGCCGCAAGAGCCCCCTTCTTTCCCCAGACCGCTTCTTTCCCGCCGGCATAGGAAACCCGCACCTCCGCGCCCTTAACCGCGCCGGTCTCCGCAAGGGATAAGGCGGCCTCGCACAGCATATCCACGCCGCGCCGGGCCTCTTCGCCGGTATACAGGGACGGGTCCGCCTCGCAGTCAACCAGAATAAGCAGCCGGGACCGGGGCGGCGGCTCCCGCTGCCCTTGGCGCACAAAAAGATCCCCTGCATGGCTGTAGAGTTTCCAGTTAATACGACGGGGGTCGTCCCCGGGCATATAGGGGCGGGCTTCCGCAAGGGTATCGGCCTGCACCTTTTTGGACGCGCAAACCATGCGCCCACCGCCGGCGTAAAACCTAATGTCCGGCGGCTTTTTGAGGGTTCGGGGCGTAACAAGCAGCCTTGGGTTTTTGTTTTGAGGAATAATACGAAAGGCCATACGGAAAAACCCCGGCAGGTCCGCAATAGAGAACTCGTCATAGGCCGTGTAATAGGCCCCCCGGAAAGGCGCGGGAAAAGAAACCGCCCCTGCATCAGGATCAAAAACACGGCGGATGGCCCGCCCGTCTTGGGTGCGCAAAAGCAGGGTGTACCGCACGATGGTTCCGGGGAGTTTGAAAAAGCCTTTCATCCCTGAGCCGGCGCTGTTTTTTTCCGCCGGCGCCCGCTCGAAAACGCAGCGCCCGGAAGTTCCCGCCTGAACCGCGGGGGTCATAATCCGCAGGCAGGCGTTTTTCACGGCGTTCCGGTGCAGGAGGGAGAGGAACAGCACCGCGAGAAACCCGTAGGCCAGTATAGCGAGAAACACCGCGCTGACCAGCACCAGCACCGGCTCGCCCCGGATGGTGCCTGAAGTAAACGCGAAGGCCGTGATGATAAGGGTAAACACCCCTAATGTTTGGGGCAGCGGCACAAGGTCCCCTATGAGAAACCCTTCCCCCGGGGCGGCCCCGCCTTGGGGCTTGGACGGCGGGTCCATGACGCGGGCGGCCTTGATGAAAGAAAATCAGCGGTAGGTGAGGCGGGCGCCTCGAGGGAACGCGCTCTGCCCTGCTTCCGCGCTTTGGGAAAGGGAAACTCTGGTAAGGGCGTCGCATCCGGTAAAGGCGTAGGAGCCGATTTTTTTGACTGAGTCCGGCAGGGTGAGGCTGGTCAGCCCTTTGCACCACGCGAAGGCGTAGGCGCGTATGGAGGCAAGGGAGTCAGGGATGGCCGCGTTGGAAAGGCCCGGGCAGGAGGCGAAGGCGCTGTACCCGATTTCCCGGGTTGACCGGGGGATAGCAATGTCCGAAAGGCCGGCGCACTCGGCGAAGGCCCCTTCCCCGATAACCGTAACCCCGTCGGGAATACGGTACGCCCCTTTTCTGCCGGCAGGGTAGGCCACCACGGTTTCAAGAGGCTTGTCGAACACCACCCCGTCAATACTGGCGTAGGCGGGGTTCCCGCTTTCCACGTTGAGGCTGGTAAGGCCGGCGCATCCGTTAAAGGCGTACCACCCCAGATAGGTTACGCTGTCCGGAATCGTAACGGCCCGCAGCCGGGCGCACCGGCTGAAGGCGTATTTCCCGATAAACGACAGCCCCGCAGGAAGGGCGGCGGCCTCAAGGCGCCCGCACTCGGCGAAGGCCCGGTCCCCGATACGGGTAAGCCCGTCAGGAAGGGATATGTCCGTAAGCGCCGCGCACCCGTTAAACGCCCGGTCCTCAATGGCCGTAATTGCCGGGGGCAGGGTTACGGTTTTCAATCTGGCGCACCCGTAAAAGGCGCCTACCGGTATACTGTCGACAGATGCGTTGACCGCGGCCCGCACGAGGCCGGCGCAGCCGGAGAAGGCGCCGGCCCCGATAGCGGTAACTGAGGGCGGGACGGTTATTTCCGTGAGTTTTGAACAGCCGGAGAAGGCGCCGGTGCCGATGGCTGTAACCGACTCCGGTATGGACGCGCTGGTTAAGCCGGCGCGGTAAAAGGCGTACCAGCCGATTTTGGTAACTGACGGGGGAATCGTTATCTTCGAGAGGTTCCCGCATTCCCAAAAGGTGTGGGCTTTGATTTCGGTTATCCCTGAAGGAAGGGTTGCGCTGGTTAAGCCGGCGCACCCGTAAAACGCGCTCTCCCCGATTTCGGCAACAGAATCAGGGATAACCACGCTGGTTAAGCCGGCGCACCCTTCAAAGGCGCTCTCCCCGATTTCGCGCACTGTGTCTGGAATGATATACGCGCCCTTTTTGCCGCCCGGGTATACCAGAAGGGTCGCAAGGCTCCGGTCAAACAGGATGCCGTCAATGCTGGCGTACACCGTGTTCGACTGGTCAACGGTGATATTTTTAAGGGAGGAGCACCCTTCAAACGCCTCGGCGCCGATGCTGGCAACCAGCGGGGGGATACTAACCGTTGAAAGCGCCGCGCACCCTTCAAAGGCGCTTTCGCCAATAGCCGAGAGCGAGCCGGGAAGGGCGGCTCCCTCCAGGGCGGCGCACCCGAAGAACGCCCATGACCCTATGCGCGTCAGGCCGGAGGGGAGGGTGATTCGGGAGAGCCGGGGGCATTCTCCGAATGTCCAGTCTTCAATAACGGTTATGGACTCGGAGAGGCGGGCGTTTGCAAGGCGGGCGCACCCTAAAAACGCGCTTTTCCCGACAGACCGGACTGAGTCGGGAATAGTTATGCTGGTAAGGCCCGCGCACCATGAGAACGCCCCTTCCCCGATGGACTGGACTGAGTTCGGGATGGTTATGCCGGTTAAGGCCGCGCAGCCGAGGAAGGCCCAGTCTTTTATATCAGTTACCGAATTGGGGATTTCCACAGCGGCAAGGTTTCTGCACCCGCGGAACGCTTCGGCGCCGATAACCAGCACTGAGTTTGGGATGGTTACGCTTCGTACCGCCAGGGACCGGTAGAACGCGCGGTCTTCGATGCTGACCACCGGCGAGCCGTTAATCGCGGCAGGGATAACGACCTCCGGCGCGTTTCCCTTATATCCTGCGATACGGGCGCCTTGATAGTCGAAAGCAACGATAAAATCGCCGAAAACGCTTGTTTCTTGGCTGAAGAGGGTCAATCCTAGGCTAAAAAGCACTATACTGATACCGATTTTTTTGTTCATAAACGCAACCTCTTTAATAGAACCGCAAAATGCCGGCGTCAGGCGCGCCTTTCCCGCCGCGCCCTGACGCTGTCCGTATGGCTGACAGCATACCACTGACCCCAAAAACCCGTCAACCCCCTGCGCAGCCTGCGGCTGTTTCACCCCCTGCGGGGGTTTCAGGTGCTTCTCGCGGCGAGCGGGTTTGCAGTTTTAGTCACCCCCTGCGGGGGATTCACGTGCTTCTAGCGGCGGCAGGGTTTGCGAATTTAGTCACAACCCCGAAGGATGCGCCTCACCGTGCTTCGATGGCGTTAGTAGCGCAGCGCAGGAAGCATTAGTGGGTGGTTTGGAGGGTCTATGACCCTCCAAATTCTTCCCAAAGAGGCGCGAAGCGCCGACAATCCGTTATATACTAATGACTTATGCAGGGGCAGGATAGTTTTTCTTGGCTACAAGAAACCTTTTCTTGACTACAAGAAACCTTTCCTTGGCTACAAGAAAACCTTCCTTGGCTACAAGAAACCTTTCCTTGGCTACAAGAAACCTTTCCTTGGCTACAAGAAAACCTTCCTTGGCTACAAGAAAACCTTCCTTGGCTACAAGAAAACCTTTCTTGACGAGGGGTATTTGACAGGTTTTTGTCGTCAGCTGCCCTTTGCCTCAAGGCAGGGGTTTTACGGCGGGCCGGATAAAAAAGGCCCTGCCGTTCAGTACCCCCGGGCGTTCCGGGCCAGCTCAAGATTCACCTTGGCGTCGGCAAAGTTGGGGTTGATACCCAGCGCCGCGGTAAAGTCCGCGACAGCCCGGTCATAGTCCTTCTTGTTGTAATACGCAAGGCCCCGGTTGTAGTAGGCGTCGGCAGAGTTGGGGTCGATACGCAGGGCCGCATTGTAGTCAGCGATGGCCCGGTCGTACTCCTTCCGGTTATAATACACGTTCCCCCGGTTAGTGAGGGCTCCGGCATAGTTCGGGTTGATACGCAACGCCGCGG
>JAITHF010000192.1 GCA_031280115.1 Spirochaetaceae bacterium
CCGCAGGAAAAGCCTCCTGAACTCCGCCATGTCCGGGCATTGGGCCTTAAACGCCGCGCCGTGGATGGCGCCGCAGCGCCGCACCGCCCGCCGTATGGCAGGCTCGGCGTCAATCCCCGCTTTCACCAGTTCGTCATAGATAAGCCCCATCCAGACCGCCCGGTGTTCAATCTGCGCCCGGTTAATCGCTGCCCCGCCCTCTGCGGGGCCCGCGTCCTGTCCGTGTTCTTTCATATCCGCCATTGCGTATTCGCGCTCCTTACGCGGGTGTTAAAATCTGCGCCGCCCTAGGTGGCCTGCACCAGGCAATACCGTTTTTTCCCGGCTCTCAGCACCAGTTCTCCCTGACTTGAGAGCTGGTCCTCCCTGATAACGCAGGTTATGTCCGCTGCCGCCGCGAACGCCTCTGCCCCGGGGCTGGAGACAAACGCGCCGCCCTGCTGGACAAGCCGGCGGGCCTCGCTTTTGCTGGAAACCAGCCCCGCGTCAGTAAAGAGGTCAACCACGTTGTATCCCGCGGCAAACGCCGCTTTTGCCAGCCCCACCCGGGGCATGGCGCCAACATCTCCGCCTTCCCCTCCGAAGGCGGCTTTTGCGCCGGCAAGCGCCGCGTCTGCCGCGCCGGCGCCGTGAATAAGCGCGGTAACTTCCCATGCAAGGCGCTCCTTGGCCGCGTTGGGATTTTTTCCCGAAGCGCTCAGAGCCTCGCATTCCTCGATAGGGAGGAAGGTAAACATAAGGAGGAACCGGCGGGTATCAGTGTCCCGCACGTTCCGCCAATACTGGAAGAAGTCGTAGGGCGCCACCGCGGCGGGGTCGAGAAACAGGGCGCCTTTTTCGGTTTTGCCCATCTTTTTGCCGTCAGCGGTGGTTATAAGCGGAAAGGTCATGCCGAAAACTTCCGCGTCCTCGATCCGGCGGATGAGTTCGTGTCCGGCCACAATGTTGCCCCACTGGTCGTCCCCGCCTATCTGGAGGCGGCAGCCGTAGCGGCGGTACAGCTCCAGAAAATCATAACTTTGCAGGAGCTGGTAATTAAACTCGATAAACGAAAGCCCTGTTTCCAGCCGCTGTTTGTACGCCTCGAACCCCAGCATACGGTTCACGGAAAAGTGGCTTCCAATGTCCCTGAGAAAGTCCAGATAGTTAAGGCCCGCAAGCCAGTCCTTGTTATCCGCCCACAGGGAGGCGGTCCCGTCAAAGCCGAGAAACCGGTCAAGCTGCCTTGTAACGGACAAGGCGTTCGCGTCAAGGTTTTCATAACTGAGGAGTTTTCTATTCTCTGTTTTGCCCGAAGGATCCCCAATGCGGGCGGTTCCCCCGCCGATGAGGGCGATGCCCCGGTGTCCGGCCTCTTTAAGGTGGCGGAAGGCGAAAAAAGGAACCATGTGTCCGATATGCAGGCTCGGCCCGGTAGGGTCGCACCCCACATAAAACGTAAGGGGCCCTGCGTCCATAAGGCGGGAAAGCCCGTCTGTGTCAGTACACTGTTTAAAAAAGCCCCGGCAGGCAAGGTTTTCCAGCGCTGGATTCATGGTTATTCGGCGAAATACTGGTTTACCAGCGGCAGAAGCTGTTCCTGCCAGGAACCGGATTTCAAGACCAGCGCTTTTATCCCCATGGCGTACAGAGTCTTTTCCGTGTCCGGATCCTGCGTGGAGGTAAGGGCGATAATCGGAATGCTATGGGGACAGCCCGCAGCGCGTTTGATAAAGTCCGAGCCTTCCATGTCAGCAAAAGAAAGGCCCGTAATGATAAGCCCCACATCGCCGTGGTCAAGCGCCTTGAGCGCGTCCGATCCGTGGTTAAAACCTTCCACAAGAAACCCCCTTTCGCTGAGAAAGGTCTTCACAAACTTTCTGAAAAAATCGCTGTTGTCCAAATGAATAATTTTCTTCATTGCTATTCCTTGCTGCTCCTCTTTTATAGGTGATGGCCGGCCTTCCCGCCTGCCGCCTGTTTTCGCGCCCTTCTTCCGATCCAGCGGGGCATAAAGCTCAAAACCAGGGCAAACGGCATGACCAGTACCTCTGTTACCTGATTTTGCTGGTAAAAATCAGGCAGTAATTTAATGACTATAGATAGAATACACCCAAAAAGCGTGTAAGTCCAGAGCGAGCGCAGCAGTTGTCCCGCGAAAAACCGCCTTTTCTCATGCCCCTTTCCGGCGTATAGTATTCCCAGGGGAAGCGCCGCCAGAAGGAGGGGGTTTATATAGAGGATGTTGCTGTTGTGATAGGTGTAGTCATGGTTCGTGAAAAAAGTCATAAAGAAAAGCACCGAGCCGGCCAGCCCGAAAAAAAGCCCCAGCAAACTCTGGCCGGCCCCGCAAAGCCTCCGGTACAGGCTGCTGGCGCGGTCTTTTCGGAACACAATGCCCAGGGCGATGAAATAACCGGCAATCCCAAGGCCCGCAGGCAGGGCCCGGATCCACTGGCGGCGGGGGGCTTCCAGCACTGCCGGACGGTTTCGGGCGGTATTAACCGCTTCCCGTTCCCGAACCAGAACCCGCCTGGCACCGGAGGGATCGAGGTACTGAAAACCCTCAATCCGGCGGCCAATCTCGGAGGGGAGGAACATCTCCTGCCACACTGTAATAGGCGTATCAATGTCCTGCCCCATCCAAAAATTAAGGATCCAGTCTATGAACGGCGAAAACCAGGTATGCCGGCGGACGTGCTGGCGCAGGGTATAGCGCCCGGGAGCCGCGCCGAAGCGGTCCTTGAACTGGCCGTCCACCGCAAGGTCGATAAGGTCCCGTATACGGGTGGCGCAGTTATCCTTGAAATGGTGGTAATAATAGTCCCGGTTCTCAGGAAGGATGTTTTTTTCAGCGAAGCGCCGGATTTCCTCCCGCTTTTCCGGCGCAATGTCAAGGGTATAGACGGTTATATCCCGATTGGTGCGTATATAGCCGTACAGGTTTTCCGCAACCGGCGTGGCGCGGCAGCTATAGAGGAGCCGGCCCAAGGCGAAATTCGTGAAAAAGTTCTTGTTTTCAAAGGAGAACACCCCGTAATCATAGAACAGCGCCGTACTGGCGGCCTCGTCCTCAATAATAAGGGCGATATGCCCCCACCAGAAGTACAGCGCGTCCCCGGGCCCTATGACGGCTATTTTGAGGGTAAGCCGTTCCCCCCGGGCTTTCGCGCCGGCTTCCGCGTAATCCTGCGATGCAAGGGGCGGGGCAAGAAGGCAGATAAGGGCTCCTGCACGCGCGATTTGTAGTAGCAAAGGTCGCTTCATAAGTAAATTATACGCTATTTTGAGGGCCGGTGTATACTGCTTTCGCAAAGAGGGCGGCGGCGCCTTCCAGCGCCGCCGGCGGCTGCGACACGAGGGACTCGAACCCCCTACCTGCTGCTTAGAAGGCAGCTGCTCTGTCCTGATGAGCTAGTATCGCGCTGTAAACACCGTACCATACTCCTAAAAAAAGCGCAACCCCCTGCGGGGGATTCAGGTGCTTCCTGCGGCGAGAGGGTTTGTGGGTTTAGTCACAAACCCGAAGCGGCGCCTCAGCGGACTTCGATAGCGTTAGCGGCTCAACGCAGGAAGCCTTTAGTGTAAGGGGACAGAGCAGACGCGCAGGCGCGTAAAGGGACAGAGCAAGCGTGGGGCGCAGCGCAGGAAGCCGTTGGTTGGGGGTTTGGGGGCAGCCGGAGGCTGTTTCAGCAGCCGTGGTTTGCACTATGAGGCGTAAAACAGGAAGCGCAGGGAAAAAAGCCCCCAAATTCTCTTAAAGAGGCGCGAAAGCGCCGATAATTTTTTAATATACCAACAGAGCGCGATGGAAAAACCGGTTTTTTTGCCGGCAGAATAAGTTTTTTTGCCAGCAGAATAAAGTTCTTTGTTAGCAGAATAAGTTTTTTTGCCAGCAGGATAAAGTTCTTTGTTAGCAGAATAAGTTTTTTTGCCAGCAGGATAAAGTTCTTTGTTAGCAGAATAAGTTTTTTTGCCGGCAGAATAAGTTT
>JAITHF010000191.1 GCA_031280115.1 Spirochaetaceae bacterium
CATAAGACGCCCCCTGCAATAAGAAACGCCGCCACAAAGCGGGTAAGAACATGAATCTGGCCAAGCACGGTTTCTATAGGCGCCATGGTCGTTACGGCCCAGGGGGTTTTCGCGTTCCCCAAGGTAAAAGGGTAGCTCACCAGAATAGCGCCGCTCATCTTTGTTAAGATAATTTCCCCTTCCCCCAGCGACTTCCTGAGCGCGGCGGCCCCGGACTCGCCAAGCTCCTCGATGCTGGACTCGTAAAAATAGGTGCCCCGTTTGCCCTCAGGGTGGGCCGCCACAATCCCGTCATTGGCGTATACCGCCGCGTACCCTTTGTTGTACGGCTTAATGGCCTCTACAATGAGCTGGAGCGGGGCAATGTCTATCTCGATGCCCACCACGCCCACTACCTCTTTCCCGCGCTTAACCGGCGCCCGGATGCTAAAGATAAACGCGATGCTGCCGTTTATTGCAAAGGGCGCCGGGTTGGTAACGATGTCATGCTCTGAAAGCGCGCTCAAGACTTCCCGGTAGCCGGCGTAATGCTTGAGGGCGATGCCGTCCCGGCTCCGGGTATAGTGGGTGATATAACTGCCGCTGCCGTCGGTGCCGGGGGTATGGATGTAGTCCGCGTCCCTGTTGTCAAGGGCGTTAGGCTTCCAAACGGTGTAGATGCCCGCAAAATTGGGATTTGATTTAAGAACCCCCTGCATGGTCTCGTTATACCGTTCCCGGCGCGCGTCCGGCGCTATTGCCTCGCAGCCGCTCATAATCTGGGCTATGGTCCGCGCCATGTTCGCGTAGGTCTGATAGAGGCTCTGGATGTCTTTTGCTGTGGAAGAGGCAAGGTTAATCATGTTTTCTTCCGCCGCTTCCTGTTGGAGAATCCCCGCCCGCCATACGATCATCACCGATATGCCGGCGATAAATACTATCGTAAGGCCCGTGTTCATTATCATAAATTTACTGGTAATTTTCATTGAGCGCCCTCGTATCACTTTATGAATTAACTAATGGCTTGAATTTTATCACGGCATTTTCTCCGGCGCAAGTTTTTTATCCGTTCCCTAGGGGCGGCTTCCGTCTTGACCATACCATTATCTTGAAGTACGATAAAGGCAGAGTTGGGAGCACTGCCTTTATTGCGGTGCGCCGGGTGCTTATGCGCCCCGGCTGACTCTCTTTTTTTTGGAGGTATCGTGTATGTGCTCTATGTGGATGATTCGGGGCTTGTTACAGACAGGAAGTGCCGGTTCTGCGTGTTAGCCGGTTTTGCGCTGGCGTCCGTATTCGCGGCGCATGAAAGCCGTTCCGTTTTAATGCGCCCCGGCTCCTGTTCAAGTGCCCGCGTGTTTCCAAGGGCTGTAGAGGGCCTTGAAGATGCGCCGTTTTACCGCGCTGGAACCGCCGGTGAGGGCCGCGATGCGTTCCCGCGCCGTGCGCCTGCTTGACGCGGCCCCGTAGGGGCAGGTGCAGGCGGCCTTCAGTATCCCCTGCTCTTCGGCGCAGGCAATAACCTGCCGTTCCTCAAGGTATCCCAGGGGCCGGATGAGGGTAAGCGGGTGCTTCCGGTAGGCAAGGCGCATGGGCATCGGGGACAGCTGCCCTTTCTCAAGCATATTCATAAAAAAGGTTTCAAGAAGGTCGTCAAGGTGGTGGCCCAGGGCGATTTTCGTAAAGCCCTTCTCTGCCGCGTATTTTAAGAGCTCGCTCCGGCGCTGGGTGGAACACCAGTAGCAGTTCATCTTCCTCCCTTCTTTGAGCCGGCCTATGACCGGCACGAACAGGTCAGCAAAGGGGATGCCCCATGTTTTCAAGCGGCGCTCAAGCTCGGTTTTCTTACAGCAGGCGCAGAAGTCGCTTGAAATATGGAGCGCCCCCAGTTCATAGGGTATTTTGAGCGCCGGCGCCGCGGCGGACAGGGCCCAGGCAAGGACCGTGGAATCTTTGCCCCCGGAAACGGCGATAAGGATGCGGTCATCCGGCTCGATGAGCTTCTGTTCCCACACTGCTTTCACCGTGAGTTTCCGTACCGCCTCAACCCCGCAGGCCCGGCGGGCAAAGCGGTTGTTCACAGCCCGTTCCCCCCGTGGCCCCCGGGCCCTGCTGCGGCGCAGATGTCCCGTATAACAAGGCTTGCAAGTATCATGCCTGCTGCGGCGGTCACCGGCACGGCGCTCCCGTTTATCACTTTTTTTGAGGCGCACCATTCTTTATTTTCTTTTTTTTCTTTATCTTCTTTATTTTCTTTTTCATGCCCGGGGCAGAGGCAGCGCCCTGAACCGCAGGCAAGGGCGGCCCCGCTTTCCCGGCGGAGGGGGAGGCGTTCTGTACTGTACACGGTTATAAAATTACCGGCAAACCCCCGGCGGCGCAGGCCCGAGCGGACCAGGCGGGCAAGGGGGCAGCCCTGGGTTTCCCAGATGCCGGCGGTTTTCAGGCGCGTAGGGTCCAGTTTCTGCGCCATCCCCATAGAAGAGAAAAGGGTCTTTCCGGCGCGGCAGGCGTATTCGATGAGGTCGAGTTTATGGGTGAGGGTGTCGATGGCGTCGATAACATACGCAAACCCTTCAATGCCGAAGGATTGGGCGGTTTCGCGGGAAAAGGCTTGGGGGAACGCGCTGAATACGCCTGCGGGGTTGATGTCTTCAAGGCGCGTTTTGAGGGCCCCGGCTTTGGGCTGCCCCAGGGTGCTGTGCGCGGCCTGAACCTGGCGGTTTATGTTGGTAATGCAGACCGCGTCTGAGTCTGCGAGGGTGATGGTTCCCACGCCGGAGCGGGCAAGGGCTTCGGCGCACCAGCTTCCCACGCCGCCTGCGCCGAAGAGGATAACCCTGGTTTTACGGAGGGCGCTTATGGCCTGTGCGCCGGTGATGAGGGAGAGCCGCTGAAAAGGGGGAGGTACTAGCATAAGTTTCTTGAGTATACCTGCGCCCCCGCCTTCACGTAAACCCCCTGCGCAGCCTGCGGGGGGTTCAGGTGCTTCTCGCGGTGAGCGGGTTTGCAGGTTTAGTCACAACCCAGAAGCGGCGCCTCAGCGGAATTCGATGGCGTTAGTTGCTCAAAGCACGTTGCCTTTTGGGGTGGTTTGGAGGGTCTAGGACCCTCCAAATTCTCTTCAAAGAGGCGCGAAGCGCCGATAAATCATTATAACATAATGATTTATCTGGGGACAGGATAGTTTATTTTGACCCCCGAACAAGTCATTCGGGAGCCCGAACAACTTATTTTTGACCCCGAACAAGTCATTCTGGCTCCCGAACAACTTATTTTTGACCCCGAACAACTTATTTTTGACCCCGAATAAGTTATTTTGACCCCCGAATAAGTTATTCGGGCTCCCGAATAAAGTTTTTTGGATCCAAAAAAACGCCCGCCGGAGCCGCAGGCGAAAGGGCGCAGCGCAGGAAACCTTTAGGGGTGGTTTGGAGGGTCTATGACCCTCCAAATTCTCTTAAAGAGGCGCGAAGCGCCGATAAAAAAAA
>JAITHF010000195.1 GCA_031280115.1 Spirochaetaceae bacterium
TCCCCCAAATTCTTCCCAAAGAGGCGCGGAAGCGCCGGCAAGCCATTATAAAACAATGATTTATCCGGGGAAAGGATAGTTTTTTCTGACTACAAAGCAACTTGTTTTGCCGGCAAAAAACCGGTTTTTCCATCGCGCTCTGTTGTTATCGTATGAATTATCGGCGCTGCGCGCCTCTTTAAGAGAATTTGGGGGGTCATAGACCCCCCAAGCCCCCCACAAAGGCTTCCTGCGCTGCGCCCTTTCGCCTGCGAATTCCGCTGAGGCGCCGCTTCGGGGTTGTGACTAAAACCGCAGGCCCTCTCGCCGCAGGAAGCACTCGAAACAGCCTCCGGCTGTTGACGGGGCGGGCTGTTTGGCGATAGAGTAAAAAAAGAAAAATAACATGGGGAAAAAAATAAAAACCAGCGCGAACCTCCTGCTGGCTGGGTATCTTACTCTGGCACTGGCAGGAACCAGCGGGTTTGCCATGACCGAAAACATCCAGTTCGAGTTTTACGCGGTGAGGCCGCTGCACAAAGACGCGCCTCTGCCAGACCATGAGTATAATGACTGGCGGCTCATGGAAATCATGGAAGACTCTCCTGCCATCGACAACGCCAAGAGCCGCCCTTCCCTGCCGGCGCGGTTTGCTGCGCCGCGAGTCTTCACGCCTCTTGATATCCAGCGCGCCGGCGCCCTGCTGTCAACGCCGTCCGCAAAAGCCCTTAAACACCTCTCCGGCCTCACGGTTAAAAATACCATACTTCTTAAACTCCGAATCTGATTTCCCGCGGCTTTTCGCTTTTTCAACACACTCCCGCGGAACAGGCGGGTACATGACAGGAGCGTCATTTATGAAATCATTCGGTAACATCTTCTTAAAAATATTCGGTTCAGCGCCGATCGCGCTGTTTGTCATAGGCATTGATGCGGGATACATCGGGTATTCTTCCGCGCTGGTTATTATCGCGGGGCTTGGGGTATGCGGGATTATCGGTTTAGCCCTCTCTTGAGCGGCAAAGGAGCGGGTAAAATGCTGCTGCACGAGGTTTTTAACCTTAAAACCATCAAGATACCGCTTAATGGCGCCACCAAAGAGGCGGCGTTCATGGAACTCATTGAGGCCATAACAGACGCCTATCCTGAATTGGATCGGAACGAGCTTTTTGCGGCCATAATCGAGCGGGAGCGCAAAATGGGAACCGGCATCGGCGGCGGCGCGGCGGTGCCGCACGGGTATTCCAAAGGTATTGACAATATCACCGGCGCCATAGGCATATCCCAAGGGGGCATTGCGTATAACGCGCCGGATAACAAGCCGGTGCACGTTATTTTTATGCTGGTGATGAGCAAGGCCGCACAGGAGGGCCACCTACAGATTCTCAGCCAGATTTTCCGGCTTGTAACCTCTGAGGTGTACCCTCTGTTGTGGAATGTGCGGGACAGCGCCGAGGCGCGGAACATTCTATCCCGATTTGTCTAACCCCCTGCGCAGCCGAAGGCTGTCTCAATGGCACAAGGTACGGCAGGCCGGGTTTCTAGTGCAGGGTTTCCTTGAAGCGGCGCCTCAGCGCGCTTTGCAGGCGGAAGGGCGCAACGCAGGTAGCCTTTAGCGGGGGTTTGGGGGGTCTATGACCCCCCAAGTTCTCTTCAAGAGGCGCGAAAGCGCCGATAATTCTTATTATAAAAACAGAGCGGGGCGGTAAAACTGGTTTTTTTGCCGGCAACGTGAGTTTGGCTGCCGGCAGCCAAACTATCCTGTCCCTGCATAAATCATTATTTTTACGGATTATAAGAGAATGTGGAGGGTCATAGACCCTCCACGCCACCCATAAAGGCTTCGCGCCTGCAAACCCGCCCGGCCTTATCCGTTGAAACAAGCCGCCGGGGGCGCAAGGGCTGGGCCTCGGCGCATTTCGCTGGCCCTGGTCTTTGCTACGCAAAGCCCTTATCCGGGCCGGCAAAACGTCGTAAACAGCGGGAACGGTATGTGAAATGCCGCCTAAAATTTATTTAAAAATTATAGAATAAGCACTTGATGTAAAATTAAAATAGGATATAATATTTTTATTGATTAAAGCAATTAAAATTTTCTGGGGAAATAGATTATGGGAATAAATTATTATAATTCATTATTACTTTATGCGATCTTAGAAACCGATGTAAATAATTGCGGTTTTAATCTTGTAGATATTATCGCATTTATTGATTGGGCCAATCATGCAATTATGACATATGATGAATATAATAATGGAATAAATTATTTGTTGGATAATAATTTAATAGAAGAGAAAGATGAAAAATATTCTGTAACAAATGAATTTAAGGAATGGTTTAATGATATAAATAAAAACAAGAAGAGAATATATTTACACAAGGCCATAGAAAATATTGAAAAATATTTGAATGATATAGCTTCAATAAAAACCTTAAATAATAAAAGGATAATAATAAGTAAAGAAGATTATGAAAACAGTATAAAGGAATATAAAAAATAATGGAGTACGGCGGCACTGCACATAACAGGTCTGTTTACGCAGCGCCGCCGGTAGGCGGCTTGGCCTCCGTTCGGCTCGGCCAGCCGCTGCGCTCCTTCCCGCGCCAGCCTACACCCACATTTTTTTGCGCCCGTGAAACTGCTACGCGGTTTCTTTTATCGGGCTGGCAAAACGTCGCAAGCCAGCGGGAGCGTTAGCGGCAGCTGCCGGAGCCTTGCCGGTAACTGCCCCGAAGCCGGATTGTACCCAGTCTGAGTCTTTCTGTAATACGGCGTACCGGCGCGTATATACCTTTTTTATTTTTTTATACCGCCCATGAGCGCGGCGTGTGCAGCGCCGCCTGCGCAAAAGACCGGGCAGCGTAAACCGTACACGGAATAGGTCATTCTGTACACGGAACGAGTCATTCTGTACACGGAATAGGTCATTCTGTACACGGAATACGTTGCCCTGTCCCACCATAACGCATTATAGTATAACGAATTATCGGCGCTTTCGCGCCTCTTTAAGAGAATTTGGGGGCTCTTTTATCAGCGCTTCATGTTTTGCGGCTCATAGTGCAAACGACGATTGCTGAAACAGCCTTCGGCTGCCGGCGCTTCCTGTTTTGCGCCTTCTTTTGCGAACTTCCCATAAGGGAACAGCCTTCGGCTGCCCCCAAACCCCCAGCCAAAGGCTTCCTGCGCTGCGCCGCTCACGCCATCAAATTCCGCTGAGGCGCCGCTCCAAGAAAGCCCTGCACCTCACACCCGGCCTGCCGTACCTTGTGCCGTTGAAACAGCCTCCGGCTGCGCGGGGGGGAGAATAATGCCGCATTCCCGGGGGCGCTTCCATGGTATGCCGGAACCGATGCGCCGTGAGAAAAACGCGGAAAGCGGCTCATGGCTTACGTTCACCGCCTCTTCCCCCAGGGCGATAAACTCTTTTTTGCGGGCGAAATTAAGCGGGCTTGCCCTGCTGTCAGAGGCGCGGAGCGTGAGCGCCGCCTGCCGCTTGCTTTTGACGGTCATGCTTTTAAGCGCGATTTCCATAGAGCGGTAGATAATCTGCACGCCTGTTTTAAGCGACGAAAGGCGGGCGGTTTGAAACGCCACCACGTCAACCGCCAGCACCTGCTTGAACCCCTCGCTCCGGGCTATCCACACAGGCATATTATCCGCAAGGCCTCCGTCCATAAAGCAGCGGCCCCCGTCAATAAGGGGCGCGAAAAACCCCGGGAAAGACATCGACGCCCGCATGGCCCGGGCAACCGGACCTGTTTTGAAGACCGTTTCCTCGCCGCTCACCATATCGACCGCGTTGCACCGGAAAGGTATGGCGGTTTCTTCAAAGGTTTTGCCGCCGGTAAGCTCCTCAAAGAGCCGCAAAAGCCCCTGCCCCGAATCGATCCCCGTTTTGACAGCCAGATTCCCCACAATCTGGCCGGTCTGAAAGATCAAGCCCACAGGCCCGTTTATCTTAAAGGCAAAGCCGTCCAAATGCTTGGCCAGGTCAAATTCTTCGGCGACAAACCGGGCCATCTCTTTTGGGTGCATGCCGCAGGCGTAAAGGCCCCCCACAATGGCGCCCATAGAGGTTCCCACCACCAGAGACGGCGGCGGAAAGCCCCTGTCCATAAGGCCGCGCAGAACGCCGATATGGGCTAACCCTTTGGCGCCGCCGCCGGAAAGAACCAGCGCCCAGCCTTTATTCATCCGGGCCTTTCATGGCTCAACGAGCCGCTTGCGTTCATATCGTATCTCCTCTATTCTATGGCTCTATGGCGAAAGGCAAGTTGTTACGGGAAAAGCCCTAATAGGGCGAGCAGGTTTTTAAGGTGCGCCGCTTTCAGCTCGTTTAAGCGCGAAAACGGGGACGGTTGGTTCGTATGTACATTATTTTTCACATACGGGGATGTCCATATCAGTTCGTATGAATATCTTTCAGCTATGCTATGAACAGCCCATACTGTCGCGCCTTTCGTGCGGGACGCGCAGATAATCACATCGCAGGGAAGTTTTACCAATTCTTGTAACCCGCCGTCTACATCCGTTCCAACATCGCCCATGCTTATTATGCCGCAGGTCTTTCCGTTTATAGTAACAATTACAGGCTCATCAAGATCTTCATTACTGTTTATGCTAATACTGTTTGGGCTGTTTAACAGGTGAGCGCCTTGAGTTGCGCTGCTTCCCGGAATAGCAACAAGCAGCCTGGCTAATTCACAGATCGTTTTTGTTTTTCCCTTATGCGCCGGCCCGCAGATACATATAATCGTTTTCGTCGTTTCCATAATAAAGCGTCCTTTTTTATAAAACAAAAATTACCCCGGAGAAAAAGCCTGCGGGCTTCCGCCGGATGCGGCGGCCCGCGGGCTTTCGGGCATCCTCTTTAGGCCCCTATCCGTTTAATGAGCGCCGCGATGCTCCCGCTGTCTCTCGCCCGGCAAAGCTCCGCGCCGTTTTCCCCTACGAGAATCGCCGTGGGGGTGGACATGACGTGCCGGCGCTCCGCTTCGGCAAAGCCGTCGGCAGTGTCGGTGTTTACCAGGTCCACCGGAAGCCCCAGGCGGCCTGCCGCGTCTTTTGCCGGCGGGCAGGACGGGCACGCAGGGCGCACAAAGAGCATTATCCTTCGGGACTCTCCCATTGCTCCTCTTTCTCCTCTTTCTCCTCTGTCTCCTCTTTCTCCTCTGTCACCAAGGGCGGCGCGTTTGTCAGCGCCGGCGGGGTGCAACGGCGTGGCAGGAACCGGCTGTTTGGCCTGCACCTCCTCAGAAAGGAGGCGGTACAGCGCCCGCTCGCCGTATTCCTCCCGTTTCCCCTTGTTCCAGTTTTGCACGGACCGGTAGTATCCGACAATACGGCTGTATACTTCCGTGGGCGTGCCTGTTACGTTATTTCGCGCTTCTTGTGCCGCGGCTAATTCCCGCTCAATCTCCTCAAGATTCCGCATAAAAAATCCTCCGTAAATAAAATTAAAAACATAAAAAATAAAAAAGGCGCCGGCGTCCGGTTTTACCCGGCCGCAAGAACCGCGTCCCGTTCTTTTTCAAGCTCCGCTATTTTTCTGGCCAATGCCTCTGCCGCTTGTTCTTTGCACCGGGGGCAGGTAAAATGCTCCCCCGGAAGATAGCCGTGAATAGGGCAGACCGAAAAGGTTGGAGAAATCGTAAAGTAGGGAATCCGGTAGTTGTAGGCTATAGCCTTCACCAGATCCCGGCAGGTGCGCCAGTCCTCGACAGCCTCGCCTAGAAAGGCGTGAAAAACCGTGCCGCCTGTATAGGCAGTCTGTAACTCCTTCTGAAGGTCAAGGGCGTCGAAAATGTCCTCTGTCTCCATGACCGGAAGCTGGGTTGAATTGGTGTAATAGGGCTCGCCGGTTCCGGCGGTGATAATCTGGGGGTAGCGCTCCTTGTCATGCTTGGCAAGGCGGTAAGACGTGGACTCAGCCGGCGTTGCCTCAAGGTTAAAGAGCTCGCCTGTTTCCTCCTGAAAGTCCGCCAGTTTGCGCCGCATGAAGCGCAAGGCTGCAAGGGCGAACGCCCGCCCCTGCTCGGTGGCAATCGTAACCCCGCCCCCCAAGAAGTTCCGCAGGCACTCGTTCATACCCACAAGCCCAATAGTATTAAAGTGGTTATCCAGATTTTTAAGGTACCGTTTGGTATACGGGAAAAGCCCCGCTTCCAAAAGCCGGCTCACGGCCTTGCGTTTTACCAAAAGGCTCTCTTTGGCCAGCTCCATAATAGCTTCCAGGCGGCGGTAGAAATCCCCCTCGTCTTGGGCAAGGAAGCCTATGCGGGGCAGGTTTATCGTAACCACGCCGATAGAGCCGGTAAGTTCGTCAGACCCGAAAAGCCCGCCCCCCCGTTTCCGCAGTTCCCGCTTGTCAAGCCGAAGCCGGCAGCACATGGACCGGACATCCTCAGGGTCCAAGTCGGAATTGACAAAATTCTGGAAATACGGCGTGCCGTAGCGGGCGGCCATCTCAAAGAGCAGGCGGGCGTTCGGGCTGTCCCAATCAAAATCAGGGGTGATATTATAGGTGGGGATAGGATACTGGAAGCCCCGCCCCTCAGCGTCGCCCTCCAGCATAAGTTCAATGAACAGCTTGTTGACCCGTTCCATTTCGCTCTTGCACTCCCCGTAGGTAAAGCCCGCCTCAGCGCCGCCCACAATCGCCGGTTTGTCCCGCAGGTCCGCAGGGCATATCCAGTCAAGGGTGATATTGGTAAACGGCGCTTGGCTTCCCCACCGGCTTGGGGTATTCACGCCGAATACGAAACTCTGCAAGCACTGTTTGATCTCCCTGTCGGACAGCGCGTCAATCCGCACGAACGGGCTTATATAGGTATCAAAAGAGCTGAACGCCTGGGCGCCGGCCCACTCGTTTTGCAGGCACCCGAGAAAGTTCACCGCTTGCTGCATGAGGGTTGAAAGGTGTTTGGCAGGCTTGCTGGTTATCTTGTCCGCCACGCCCCCAAGCCCTTCAAGAATGAGCTGGCGCAAGGACCAGCCGGAGCAGTACCCTGAAAACATGGAAAGGTCATGGATATGAAAGTCCGCGTTCTTATGCGCCGCGGCGACCGCCTCTGAGTAGACATTTTTAAGCCAGTAATGGGCAGTGATGCTGCCGGAATTATGCAGGATAAGCCCGCCAAGCGAATAGTTGACGTTGGCATTTTCATTAACCCGCCAATCTTCGCGGTTAAGATACCCGTCCATCGTGGAATCGATGTTCAGCATGAGCCGCTTGGCGTCC
>JAITHF010000270.1 GCA_031280115.1 Spirochaetaceae bacterium
CGCCGCGCCCCCCCCGGGGGGATGCTCGTGTCCGCGCGCCACCAGACCCGCTTTATGTCCCACGTCCCCACCTAGAGCGCTGAAAGTATCCCTTCCTCCGAAACGTTAAAGGCGTTAAACACCAGCTCCTCCGGCTGAACCGCTATGAAACCCTGATACTGGCGCTGGGATTCCGGCTCCATAATCAAGAGGTAATACCCCTTTTCTTCGGGAAACTGGAGGAAAATCCGCTCCCCCCGTATGACCCCCAAAAGCGAATAAAACATGGCCGCCGTTGTTTTGCGCCCGTTCTCCACCGCCTCAAACTCGTAAAACGGAACGGCAACGCTCTTTTCATACCTGCCGCTTTCCACCTGCATAACCCAGATAAGCGAGCGGGCAGGCTCGTTGCCGGAACGGGTATTGGTGGACGCATCGTAGGTGTCCCGGTAGTAATCCGCCTTAATATAGAGGGACCGCGCGTCCGGCGCCGCCATGATGGCGTCCACCGCGGTAATATCCGTGTCCGCCGCCGCCGGTATGTCCCCGTCCCGTATTTTGACCAGATACAGCGACATGCCGTCGGCGTCGAACCAGTAGATATCCCAGCCCGTGGGAAGGCGGCACACCACCGCAAGCTCGTCGTTCACCGACGTATAAAGCCCCTCGATATGGGGAAAGGGGCTTCCCCCGACGCCCCGCTGCCCAAGGTAGCCCAAAAACTCGCCGTTCTCATTGAAATGCAGGATGACGCTGTGCAGCCGGGCGCCGCTTTCCCTGTCAACGCTGTGCCGCTCCTCAGGAAGCCGGTCCTCCGCAAAGATATGCTTGCGGGAGTCCACCGTGATCTTTCCCGGGTTTTGCAGGGGATAGGTAAAGGCCCAGCGGGTAATAATCTCCTCGGCAGGCATGGCGTCAAGGGTGCGTAATGAAAGCGGCGCCGGATTGGTCTCCTGGTTGTAAATCATAAAAAGCGGGTCCCCGTAGGAATTATACCGGACTATCTTCTCCCCGTTCCCGTCGGCAATATAAAAAAGCCCGTCCCGCATACTAAGGTTGGTCCGCCGGACGCCCCGGTCCCCCTCAAGGTTATAAATGGCGATCTCATCCTCAAGCCGCCCTATCTGGAAGGTAAAAATCTCCTCCCGCGTAACCGAGGGGATCTCGCTTCGGGAACAGCCGGCAAGGGCAAGGGCAAGCGCGGCAAGCGCGTTTCTCGCGTGTTTCATGCTCCCATTATCACCGAGAGGCGCCCTGTATTGCAACCGCGCATCAGGGCTTCTCTCAAAGGGCCGGCCCTTCAGATGAGGGACGCTTCCATGTTGTTTATGGCGGCGATATAGGCTTTTATCGAGGACTCGATCACATCCGTAGAAAGCCCCCTGCCGTTCCAGCGCCTGCCTTCCCAGGCGATTTTCACCCAGGTTTCCCCCTGGGCGTCCTCGCCGCCTGTTACCGCTTTAAGCTCGTAATGCTCAAGCGCCGGCTCTTTGCGGATTATCTGGTTCACGGCCTTGAACGCCGCGTCAACCGGCCCGTGGCCCACAGCCGCCTGCTCATAGTAATCCTGATCTTTATACCGAAGCCGGATGGTGCTGGTGGAACTCAAGCTGGAGCCGCAGTTCACCACCCAGCGGTCGAGTTTGTAGACCTCGGCGGCGCCGCAGGCCGCGTCCATGACCAGCGCCTCGATGTCCCGGTCGCTTACGGTCTTTTTCTTGTCCGCCAGCTCCTTGAACTGGGCGAACACCTGTTCAAGGGCGTCCCCTTCAAGGCGCAGCCCCAGCTCGCCCAACCGGCACTCAAAGGCGTGGCGGCCTGAGTGTTTGCCCAAGACCATGCGGTTCTTGGGGATACCGACGGACTCAGGGGTCATAATCTCATAGGTGGCGCGGTTCGCCAAAACCCCGTGCTGGTGGATGCCCGCTTCGTGGGCGAAGGCGTTTTCCCCGACCACCGCCTTATTGGGCTGGACGTTCACGCCGGTTACCTGGCTCACAAGCCTGCTTGCGGCGTAAATCTGGGAGGCGTCAACACGGGTATCCGCGGCAAGGAGGTCTTTCCTGACCCGCAGGGCCATGACAATCTCCTCAAGAGAGGCGTTGCCGGCGCGCTCGCCTATGCCGTTAATAGTACATTCCACCTGATCCGCGCCGGCTTCCACTGCGGCGAGGCTGTTGGCCGCGGCAAGCCCTAAATCATTGTGGCAGTGCACCGCGATTTTGGCGCCCCCCCTGTCCGGCGTATGTTCCCGTATATAGCGCACAAGGCCGGCGAACTCGGCGGGCATGGCGTAGCCGGTGGTGTCCGGTATATTTACCACCGTGGCGCCGGCGCCGGCAGCCGCCGCAAAGACGCGGCACACGAAATCCGGGTCGCTGCGGGAGGCGTCCTCAGCGGAGAACTCCACGTCAGCGCAGAACTTCTTGGCGTACTTCACTGCCGACGCGGCCCGCTCGACCACCTGGTCAGCCGTCATTTTGAGTTTATAGGCCAGGTGGATAGGGGACGTGGCCAGAAAGACGTGCACCCGGGGCGCCGCCGCTTTGGAGAGCGCCTCCCGGGCCGCGTCAATGTCTTTTTCAAGGGAACGGCACAAGGCCGCCACGGCGCAGCCTTTGATGGTTCCCGCCACGGCCTTCACAGCCTCAAGGTCCCCCGGGCTGGAGGCCGGAAAGCCCGCCTCAATAACGCTCACCCCCAGCCTTTCAAGCCGGCGGGCGACTTTCACCTTTTCCCACAGGTTCATGCTGCACCCCGGCGCCTGCTCCCCGTCCCGCAGGGTGGTGTCAAATATGTCGATTATCCGGGTCTGTCCGTTGTTTGTCATAGGTGTCCTCAAAAGCGCGGCGCCGGCTGCCGCCGCTTACTTGTGTTCCGGTTTCGGGAGCCAGCTCATCATCGAGCGCAGTTCCCGCCCGACCCGCTCGATAGGGTGGTCCGCTTCGATAGCGCGCATCTTGTTGAAAACAGGCCGGCCCGCCTGATTTTCGCTTATCCAGTCTTTTGCGAACCTGCCGGTCTGAATATCCTTGAGCACCCCCCGCATGGTGTTCTTCGTCTCTTCGGTGATGATTTTGGGGCCTGTCACGTAGTCGCCGTACTCGGCGGTGTCTGAAATAGAGTAGCGCATAAACGAAAGCCCCCCGCGGTTCACCAGGTCGATAATGAGCTTCATTTCGTGCATGACCTCGAAATAGGCGCTCTCCGGCTGGTACCCCGCTTCCACCAGCACCTCGTAGCCGGCTTTCATCAGCGCCGACACGCCGCCGCACAGCACCGCCTGTTCCCCGAAGAGGTCTGTTTCGGTTTCCTCTTTGAAGGTGGTTTCAAGCACCCCCGCCCTGGCGCCGCCTATGGCCGCGGCGTAGGCAAGGCCCAGGCGCTTGGCGCTGCCTGTGGCGTCTTGATGCACCGCGATAAGGCAGGGAACCCCGGCGCCGGCAAGATACTGCTCCCGCACGGTATGCCCCGGGCCCTTGGGGGCTATCATCACCACGTTAATATCCGGCGGCGGCACAATCTGGCCGAAGTGGATGTTAAACCCGTGGGCAAAGGCAAGGGTCTTCCCGGGCGCCAGGTTCGGCTTTACCGCCTCCCGGTAGAGCGCCGCCTGTTTTTCGTCATTGATGAGAATCATAATAAAGTCCGCCTCAGACGCCGCTTCCCGGGCGCTCTTCACTTCGAGCCCTGCTGCTTCCGCCTTTTTCCATGACGGGGAGCCTTCATAGAGGCCGACCGCCACTTTGAGACCGGATTCTTTGGCGTTAAGCGCGTGGGCGTGGCCTTGGGAGCCGTACCCGATAACCGCGACGGTCTTTCCCTTGAAAAGCCCCAGGTCGCAGTCTTTTTCATAATACATAATAGCCATACAAAACTCCTTATATAATTTAGTTTAAAGAAAAGAATAGCATAGCGGGGACAGCAATCATGCGGTACGCCCGCCGGCCTGCTAGACGCTTAGCATGAGGGATCCCCGCTCAAGGGCCACAAGGCCGGTGCGGGCAAGTTCCAGTATGCCGTAGGGCCGCAGGAGGATGAGGAGCCCCTCAAGTTTCTCCCGATCCCCTGTGGCTTCAATCGTAATCGTAGACGGGGACACGTCAATGACCCGGGAACGGAAGATGCCGGCAATTTCAAGCGCCCCCTGGCGTTTATGTTCGTCAGCGGCGATTTTGACCAGTATGATTTCCCGCCGGATGCACGAGGCGCCCTCAAGCTCCCGCACGGCGATAACGTCAACCAGTTTGCCCACTTGCTTGATAATCTGTTCGATGACCGGATCGTCTCCGGTTACGGCAATGGTCATGCGGGAAATCGAGGGGTTTTCGGTTTCTCCGACTGTAAGGCTGTCAATGTTGTATCCCCGGCGGCTGAAGAGCCCTGAGACGCGGCTCAGGGTGCCGGGGCGGTTCTCCACCAGTGCTGACACCACATGTTGCTTCATAGTATCTCCCTCACCGCCCTCACTGTACTACAACCGCCCCGCTCTCATCAACCCCCCAGCCGAAGGCTGTTTCACGCGCTTCTCGCGGCGATAGGGTCTGCAATTTTAGTCACCCCCTGCGGGGGATTCACGTGCTTCTCGCGGCGAGAGGGTTTGCAATTTTAGTCACAACCCCGAAGGATGCGCCTCACCGCGATTCTATGGCGTTTGCGGCGCTGCACACGTCGCCTTTGTGGGGGGTTTGGGGGAACTGGTTCCCCCAAATTCTTTTCAAGAGGCGCGAAGCGCCGGTATTTTTTTAATATACCAACAAAACACGGCAGGAAAACCGGTTTTCTTGCAGTCAAGAAAGGTTTTCTTGTAGTCAAGAAAAAGTTTCCTGTAGTCAAGAAAGGTTTTCTTGTAGTCAAGAAAAAGTTTCCTGTAGTCAAGAAAGGTTTTCTTGTAGTCAAGAAAAAGTTTCCTGTAGTCAAGAAAGGTTTTCTTGTAGTCAAGAAAGGTTTTC
>JAITHF010000272.1 GCA_031280115.1 Spirochaetaceae bacterium
GGGGGAACCAGTTCCCCCAAACCCCCACCTAAAGGCTTCCTGCGCTTCGCCGCTAAAGCTATCGAAGCGCGATGAGGCGGCGCTTCGGGGTTGTGACTAAACCCACAAACCCTCTCGCAACAAGAAGCACGTGAAACAGCCTCCGGCTGCCCGCAGGGGGCAAACCCGCTCGCCGCAGGAAGCACATAAAACAGCCTCCGGCTGCCCGCAGGGTGTGGTATACTGGGAGCATGAAAATAAAAGCATCTTTTCTTTCTTTTTTCTCTTTTTTCCCGCTCAAGGCGCCGGGGCTTTTCGCGGCGCTGGCACTTGCCGCGGCAGCGAGCCTTGACGCGCAGATAATCGTTGACAGCTTTGTGTATGAGCGGAACGGGCAGGGAACCGCCCTTATCAAGTACAACGGCATGGCCGCCACGATAACCATTCCTAATAATATCGAGGGCATGGCGGTAACTGAAATCGGGCACAGGGTGTTCTACGGGTGTACCGGTCTGGTGAATGTTACGATCCCCGCCTCGGTTGCAACAATCGGGTATGAGGCGTTTAGCGGCTGCGCGGGCCTTGCAATTGTTACCGTTGGAAGCGGGAATCCGGCGTACGCCAGCGTTACCGCCATCGGGGAGCATGCGTTTTTTAATTGCGACCTCCTTACCAGTGTTACATTTGGGGCAGGAAGCAGCATACGTTCGGCGGATTTCGCTTACTATGGCTCCTTCCCCGGGGATTTACGCGCCGCGTATTTCGCCCAAGCCGGCGGCCCGGGGACGTATACGCGGCCTAGCAACTCTTCTTCATGGATAAAGTCGCAGTAACCGTATCGGCGCGTTTTGGGAAGAATTTGGAGGGCTTTTTTACCGGCGCTTCATGTTTCGCGTATTTTTTTTCGAACTTCCCGTAAGGGAACAGCCTTTGGCTGCCGGCGCTTCATGTTTCGCGTATTCTTTTGCGAACTTCCCGTAAGAGAACAGCCTTCGGCTGCCGGCGCTTCATGTTTAGCGGATCATAGTGCAAACTACGGCTGCTGAAACAGCCGGAGGCTGCCCCCAAACCCCCCCCGCGAAAGGCTTCCTGCGCTGCGCCGCTATCGCCATCGTAGCGCGATGAGGCGCGGCAGCGGCGTACACCATTATTTTTTACCATATTATTATTGTTCCCTTCTTACGGTCTATTGGTTTGTCAGGTTCTATAGATTGTGATGTTAATAAAGGTAATTTTCCTTTCCAGCCTGTTATTAAATGCCCGTCAAGATATATTTTGATTATTTTTTCATAAAATAAAGGAATTCCATTTATTAAACTTTTATAATACATTTCTCTTATTGTTGAGCCTAACAACAGGCATACATTGTCAGTTACAGCAGCCCCTTTTTTTAATCCCAATTCAAATTTCCTGCAAAATACCTCATTGATGCCGTTAAAATCAATGAACTCTTTAAGCCTTGGGATTGCAGTTTCCCTCAGCCGCCCCCATATATCATCATGTTGTAATACGTTAATTTCTCCGTTATGTTTTAAAAAATTATATAACCGCAAATTTGCCTGTTCAAATAAATTTTCTGTAATTACTATACCGGCGTAATTATTGCCTCGTGTTATATGCTTCCTGACTGATTCAATATTATCATCAAGAATATAATCATATTCCAGTTTTTCAGAATATGGATTTCCGCAACTAGTAAACCAGCTGCTATTTTGCACTATTTTAATAAATCCCTCTGTTTCATTATTGAAAATAATCTCTTTCATAATTTCCTCAAATCACAAATTTCATTATTATACGCGAGCATACTTTTTATTCTGTCAAATCCTTCTTTCTATATACTATAACGAATTATCGGCGCTTCGCGCCTCTTTGGGAAGAATATGGGGAGTCATAGACCCCCCAATCCCCCATAAAGGCTACCTGCGCTGCGCCCGTGCGCCGTCGAAGCGCGGTGAGGCGCCGCTTCTGGGTTGTGACTAAACCCACAAACCCTCCCGCCGCGAGAAGCACGTAAAACAGCCTCCGGCTGTTGACAGGGGCGGGGGGGTTGGATTAGGATGGCCTATCGTATGAGGAGATATTTATGGCTAAACCACCTGCCTCACCAGATCTCTTGCGGCTGCCGGCTGAACAGCTTTACGCCCCTGAAATCGAGGCGCTTAAAAAAGAAGATAAAGACCCGGTCCCCGCGGGCTGGCAGATGTCCCCCAAAGCAGCGCTGAAGTTCATAACCGGCGGGAAAGCCGGCGGGATTGACATTACCCCCAAATATATCGGGCATAACAGGCTCGTGGAAGTGGCTATTGCCACGCTGCTCACGGACCGGGCGCTCCTCCTTATCGGGGAACCGGGCACCGCAAAATCATGGCTCTCGGAAAACTTGTCCGCCGCCATATACAACGACAGTACCAAAGTGGTTCAGGGAACCGCCGGCACCAGCGAAGAGCAGATCCGCTATTCATGGAATTACGCCCTGCTCCTAGCCGAAGGCCCCAGCGATAAGGCGCTTATTAAAAGCCCCGTTATGATCGCCATGGAAGCCGGCGGCATCGCCCGCATCGAGGAGATTTCCCGCTGCCAGTCGGAAGTGCAGGACGCGCTCATTTCTATTTTGTCGGAAAAAATTGTCGCCGTAAACGAACTCCAGCGGGAAGTGCCGGCCAAACGGGGGTTCTCGATTATCGCCACTGCCAACACCAGGGATAAAGGGGTCAACGACATGAGCGCCGCCTTGAAACGGCGCTTTAATATCCTTATCCTCCCCACCCCCGCCACCCTTGAAACCGAAGTGGAGATTGTCAAGAAACGGGTGCGGGAGATTTCCGCCAACTACGCCCTGAGCGCCCAGGTGCCGGCGGACGAGGCGGTTGCCAAAGTGGTGACCGTGTTCCGGGAACTGCGGAGCGGCCAGACCCTTGATGCCAAGCAGAAGATAAAGCCCCCGACCGGCGTGGTCTCCACTGCCGAGGCGATCTCCCTCCTTACAAACGCTATGGCCCTGGCCGGCTCCTTCGGGGACGGCACGGTCAAAGAGCCGGACATCGCCGCGGGCCTGGCAGGGGCGGTCATCAAGGACGAGGAAAAAGACGCGGCAGCATGGGAAGAGTATCTTGAAAACATTATGAAGAAAAGGGGGCTGGCATGGCAGAGTTTGTACAAAGCGTGCCGGGACTTTCTGGGGTAGGGGCGCCGGCCTTTGAGGAGGCGCGGGAGCCTGAAAACTGGCGCACCAAAGAGGGGGCGCACCTGTTCGGCATCCGGCACCTTTCTGCTGCCGGCGCCTGGCACCTGCGCCGGTTTCTCGACCGGATTAAACCGGACGCGGTGCTTATTGAAAGCCCGGCGGACACAGAGCCCCTT
The DNA here is from genome assembly GCA_031280115.1 of Spirochaetaceae bacterium. Lineage (GTDB taxonomy): Bacteria > Spirochaetota > Spirochaetia > Treponematales > Breznakiellaceae > JAITHW01. The sequence goes on from JAITHF010000272.1 coordinate 3,343, forward strand.
ATACAAGACCTTACCCGCAGCAGCGTAAAGCCGCCGGTTGCAGTGCTCTGTTATACTGTGAACGTGCCGGTTCATTCCCTGGTGTACCCCCTTGCCCGGTATTCGCCTGAATATCAGGCGCTCCTTTGGGCCAAGAAGCACCGGAAAATAAGCCGGTTTATCGACCTCCCCTCGTATCATAAGGCGCCGCTGTACCAGATTGAAGACCGGATTCAGGCGGGGGTTATGCGTAAGAAACAGGAAGCCGAAGCGAAACAGCCCCAGGGGGAAACCGGCGCGCCCCCTGAACTTCCCGATTCCGTCCGCAACAGGCTTGACTTTTACCAGTTTAATCAAAGCCTGTACGAACAGGCCGCGCTTCTGGGGGGGGAAGAGGATTACGAGTCCTACTGGGAGCGGAACTTCGAGCATAACCTTGAGACTGACGCGTATTTACGCGCCGTGTCCCTCCATTCGGCGGAAATGCGGCGCCTTGCGGAAGGCTGGGAAAAAGACGCTGACCCCCTTGCCTCCTCGATTAACGCCCTGCGGGAGTCCTACATGAAGCGCCGGATTGCGGAGGCTGTTGCCGAAGGCGTCGCGCCGGAGAAAATCGTGGCAGTGCTGGGGGCCTATCATATAAGCGGGGTTATGGGGAATGAGGCCATGACAGACAAGGAGCTTGCCGCGCTCCCCCGGTCAGAAACCCGCATGACCCTCATGCCCTATACCTATTACCGGTTAAGCACGTTCTCCGGCTACGGCGCCGGCAACTACGCGCCGTTTTACTTTGAGATGATGTACGACGCGATGGAGAAAGGGGAGCTTTCCAGCCTGCCCTCCCGCTATATCACCGAGCTTTCCCGCCTCTACCGGAGCCGCCAGGGGTATTCCTCCACGGCCTCGGCGATTGAGGCGGCGCGGCTTGCCCGTTCCCTCCAGTACCTGCACAACGGGACCCTCCCGACCCTCAAAGACCTGCGGGACAGCGCGGTGTCGGCTATGGCCGGCGGGGAGTTCGCAAGCATCGCCGAGTCCCTTGCGGCCCTTAACGTGGGAACCCGTGTGGGCGCCCTTCCCGAAGGGGTGAGCCAGACCCCTATTCAGGACGACATGAACCGGCTCTTGAAAGAACTCAGGCTGGAAGCGTATAAGGAGCCGGTGGCGAAGAATCTGGAACTGGACCTGCGGGAAAACCGGAAGGTCCAAAGCGAAAAAGCGGCGTTCCGCGATCTTGAGCGGTCCGTGTTCCTGCACCGTTTGGCGTTTCTGGGCATTGAGTTCGGCACGCTTGAATCAAGGAGGCAGGACGGCGCCACATGGAAGGAGAACTGGACCCTGTGCTGGACGCCGGAAGTGGAGATCAGGCTGGTGGAGTCCGTGCTGTTCGGGGACACGGTTGAGGCTGCCGCGGCGTATACCCTGCGGGACCGCCTTGAAAAGACCCAGGACGTGCTTGAAGTGGCGGCGCTGGTTAAGACCACCTGCGAGTGCAGGTTAAGCGCTTCTATCCTTGACGCCCTCAAAAAACTCCAGGCCCTCTCCAGCATGACCGAAAACTTTTCCGCCGCCGCAAAAGCGGCCCGGGAAATGAGTTTTCTTACCCAGTACGGGTCTATCCGCAAGTTTGATACCCGTGAGGTTATTCCCATTCTGGAACAGCTTTTTCTCAAGGCGGCGCTGCTGCTTTACGGCGCCGCCTCCTGCGACGACGATACGGCCCGGGCCGTTGCGGACGACATGAACCTCCTCCACTATGTTTCTCAGGAACAAGACGGGGTGGTGAACGACGAGGCCTGGCTGGCGCGGCTTAACGCCCTTGCCAAAGCGGACGACCGCAACCCCCTGCTTTCAGGGTTCGCCTTTTCTATTTTGATGGAACGGGGGCGGGTAACCGAAGAGGACCTTGCATCCGGCCTTTCCCGCCACCTTTCCGCAGGGAACGCCCCTGAAGCCGGCGCCGCCTGGTTCGAGGGGCTCTCCCGCCGGAACCGGCAGGCCCTCCTCTCCCGCGCCGCCCTGTGGAAACACCTTGACCTTTATATACAGGGCTTGGACGGCGGCCGCTTCAAGCGCACGTTAGTATGCCTGCGCCGGGCCTTTTCCAGTTTTGACCCCCATGAAAAAAGCGGCATCTGCACGGTCCTCGCGGACTTATGGGGGGTTGACCCGCAAGGCGCCGCCGAAACCCTGCAAGACATCTTCTCCGAGAGCGAGGAAGCCGCGCTGAACGATCTTAAAGACTTTGACATGGATTTATAACCTTTCTTTCCCCCCCTTTCCCTCTTCCCTTTTCTTTAAGCCCGCTTGCCGGGCCTTTTTATGCTTTATGCTTTATTCTTTTATGGCCGCGACGAACAGGCCGCCGTACTTCTTGAGTTTCGCGGCCCCCACGCCGAAGACCTGGGTAAACGCCTCAAGGGTTTGGGGCTTTTTTACGCACATATCCTTGAGGGACGCGTCGGGAAACACCATAAACGGGGGTTTCCCCTCTGCCGCCGCGGCCTCAGAGCGCAGGGCCTTGAGCCTGCCGAAAAGCGCCCTGTCAAAGCCCGCCTCATCCGGCGCGCTTGCGGCGGGTATCTGCGCGGCCCTTGCCATAGGCATCGTAAGGGGCTTTCTGTCAATGATAATCTCTTTTGAGCGCGGCGCCAGGCAGAGCGCCGGATACTCCCCTTCTAAAAGGGTAAGGTACTGGTTCTCAATGAGATAATCCATAATAACCCTAATCTGGTCCGGCCCGGTATCCCGCATAATCCCGTAGGTGCTCAGGCGGTCCAGCCCCGGGCCCAGCACTCTCCGGCTCCTGCTGCCGCGCAGCGCGCCGATAACCAGGTTCTTGCCGAACCGCTTGCCCAGCGCCTCGATACGGTACACGCAGGAGACGATTTTCTGGGATGCTATCGTAATATCCGCCTCCTCGAAGGGGGCGGCGCAGTTGGAACAATGCCCGCAGCGCCCCGGCCCTTCCTCCCCGAAGTAGCTGAGGAGCCGGGAACGGAGGCAGTCTTGGGAACAGGCGTATTCGGTCATGGCTTCGAGCAGCGCCAGATTGCGCCGCACCGTCTCAGGCCGCGGCGCGTCCCGGTCCGGAGCGGGGGCGGTAATAAGATAGCGGTTGACAGCCGCGTCTTTGGGGCTGTAAAGCAGGATGCAGTCCGCCTGCTTCCCGTCCCGCCCGGCGCGGCCCGCCTCTTGATAGTAGCTCTCGATATTCTTGGGCATATTATAGTGGATGACAAACGAGACGTTTGCCTTATCAATCCCCATGCCGAAGGCGCTGGTAGCCACCATGAGAGGTTTACGGTCCCGTATAAAGTCCTCTTGGTTCTTCTGCCGCTCTGCATCCTCCATTCCCGCGTGGTAGCGCGCCGCCTTCACGCCCCGTTTGCGGAGAAAGGCGGACAGGGCGTCCACGGCCTTGCGGGTGGCGCAGTAGATGATGCCGCTTTTATTCCCCCGGCTTTTGAGGGCATCTTCGATGGCCGCCAGTTTGCGTTCTGTCCGCTGCACCTCGAAATACAGGTTCTCCCGGTTAAAGCCGGTCACCGCCACATAGGGGTCATGGAGGTTAAGGTTTTGGATGATGTCTTCCCGCACCCGGGGCGTGGCGGTGGCGGTAAACGCGGCGATAACCGGACGCTCAGGAAGGCTCCGGATAAACCCGTCGATAGCCAGGTAGCTGGGGCGGAAATCATGCCCCCACTGGGAGATGCAGTGGGCCTCGTCAATGGCCGCCATCGTAATAGGAAGGGAGCGGATTTCCTCCCGCCTGAGCCGTTCCGGCGCGATGTAGAGTATTTTGAATTCCCCCCGGGACGCTTTGGCCAGGGTGCGCTGGTAGTCCGGAAAAGAGAGGGAGCTGTTAAGATACGCGCTGGGGATGCGGGCGTCCGAAAGGGCGCTTACCTGATCTTTCATAAGGGAGATGAGCGGCGAGACCACCACCGTAAGCCCTTGGCGCATCAGCGCCGGCGCTTGGTAGCAGAGGGATTTGCCTGCGCCGGTGGGCATGACCGCTGCCGCGTCTCTGCCGGCGAGGATTGCGTTTATGACGCCTTCTTGCCCCTGCCGGAGGCTTGCAAGCCCGAAATATTTTTTAATGACCCTCAGGATCTCGTTATCCATAGGATTATTCTACCCTCTTTCCCCTTTCTTTCAACCCCCTGCGGGGGATTCACGTGCTTCTTGCGGCGGGAGGGTTTGCACGTTTAGTCACAACCCAGAAGCGGCGCCTCAGCGGACTTCGCTGTCGTATGGGCGCGAGGCAGGAAGCCTTTAGGGGTGGTTTGGAGGGTCTATGACCCTCCAAATTCTCTTTAAAAAGCGCACGCGAAGCGCAGCGCGTAAAAAAGCCCCCAAAAAGCCTGCGGAGGGCGCGTTTGGGGCAGGCTCAACAGGCTGGCCGGAACATACAGCGCCATCCCGCAGCAAACCGTATACTATGCTTGAATATAACATAAAACCGCAGACAGAAAAGTCTGTATTTGGCTCAAATCTATTAAGATCTGACTCAAATCTATTAAGATCCGACTCAAATCTATTAAGATCTGACTCAAATCTATTAAGATCCGACTCAAATCTATTCAAATCTGACTCAAATCTATTAAGATCCGACTCAAATCTATTCAAATCTGACTCAAATCTATTAAGA
>JAITHF010000031.1 GCA_031280115.1 Spirochaetaceae bacterium
AAGAACGGGTGGCTATAAAGATGGCGGGGTTTGCAGGAGAACTGCGGATGCGCATCCCCGGCAGGCATAACGCGCTTAACGCGGCGGCGGCGCTGGCGCTGACCGACGCGCTGGTGCGCGCGGAAGAACACGACGGGGCCCCGGGGTGGAACGACGACCGCTTAGAACGGGTGCGCTGGGCGCTGGAAGATTTTAAGGGCAGCAAGCGCCGCGCCGAAATTCTGGGGGAAACAGAGGGCGTGCTTTTTATGGACGATTACGGCCACCACCCCACGGCCATACGGGCGACCCTTGAGGCTGTCAAAGACTTTTACCCTAACCGCCGGCTTGTGGTGAGTTTCATGTCCCATACCTATACCAGAACCGCCGCGCTCCTTGACGCGTTTGCCGCAAGTTTCAAAGAAGCCCATGTGGTCCTGCTCCATAAGATTTACCCGTCGGCCCGGGAGTCGTACAACGGGGGCGTTACCGGCAAGGCCCTCTTTGAAAAGACCAGATCCCTCAGGGACAATGTGTATTATGTGGAAGAACCCCTTGAAGCCCAGCAGCTGCTCAAAAACTTACTGCGCCCGGGGGATCTGTTTCTTACCATGGGCGCCGGGGACAACTGGAAACTGGCCAAGGCGCTTATGAATCAGGACGCCCGCAAAATCTGCTGGTAAAGAGGGCAAAACAGGAGCAGCGCGGTGAAAAGCATGACCGGTTACGGGTATCAGGAGAAGCAGGAGCGGGACGTTTCTTTTTCCGTGGAAATCAAGGGGTATAACAGCCGGTTCCTTGAGCTCTCGGTGAACCTTCCCGTCCAGTTTTCCGCTATGGACATTGAAATCCGGCGGTATATAGCCTCCCGGTGCCGCCGGGGGAAGGTGGAGGTAACAGTCCACCTGAAAGAACACGAAGGGCCTGTCTCTGTCTCGGTGAACCGCGCCGCAGTGGCCGCGTACCGGGATGCGCTGAAGGTCCTGCGGGGGATACTGGGGGGCCCGGAACAAGCCGGAAATCCTTCTGCGGCGCAGTTTCTGAGTTTTGACGGGGTGCTGGAGGTGGACAGGGCGGCCCGGGGAGGGGGCGGCGGGTACTGGAAGCGGGTGGCGCCGGTGCTGGAACTTGCGCTGTCCCAATTTGAAAACTCCCGCGCCAGAGAGGGGAAACATACTGAGGCGGATATTCTTTCGTACCTTGAGCGGCTTGAAACGCTTGTCAAGGCCATAAGCGCCCGCACCCCTGAGCTTGAGGCGTCTATTCGGGAGAATATCCGAAACCGCTTCGCAGAACTTCTGGGCGGGAACACCAGGGAAGGCCCTGTCCGCGCCGGCTCTATGCTCATCGACGAAAACCGCCTCCTTTCAGAGACGGCCATCCTCCTTATGAAATATACGATATCTGAGGAGCTTTCGCGGCTCTCGGCGCATCTTGCCGAATTCCGCGCTGAAATCGGGCGGAACCCCAGCCCGGGGAAGAAACTGGATTTCCTCTGCCAGGAGATACACCGGGAGATTAACACTATAGGCTCAAAAACCGCTGTGCTTGAGATAAGCCGGGCCGTGGTGGATATGAAAGACGTGCTGGAAAACATACGGGAACAACTAAGGAATATAGAATGAGCAAGCAGGAAAGGCGCATCGCGGTTTCAGGCAAGAGCGGGTGCGGGAATACCACGGTAAGCAGGATCGCGGCGGAAAAGCTGGGGCTGCGGTTTATCAATTTTACCTTCAGGAACCTCGCTGAAGAGCGGGGGCTGAGCCTCAAGGAGGTTCTTGACCTTGCAGGCGCTGACAGCTCCTGGGACAGGGAGCTTGACCGCCGGCAGGCTGCGCTGGCCCGGGAAAACGGGGGCTGCGTGTTAGGCTCACGCCTTGCTATCTGGATGCTTCCCGAGGCGGACCTCAAGGTGTACCTGAAAGCCTCCGGCGAAACCAGAGCCCGGCGCATTACCCGGCGGGAAGGCGGGGATTTGGCGGCAGTGGCGGCGTTTACCGCCGAGCGGGACCGCCAGGACCGGGCGCGGTATCTGCGGATATATCAGATTGACAACGATGATTTCTCTTTCGCTGATCTGGTTATTGACACTGACCATCAGGGGCCGGCGGAAATCGCGGGGCTTATCATTGACGCGGCCAACGCCCTTGCATGAGCGGATCGCCTCCTTTAAGGAGGCGGTGCGCGCGCAGGCCCTGCGGGATTTCCCCTGGCGGAGGGACACGGACCCCTGGGGCGTGCTGGTTTCGGAGTTTATGCTCCAGCAGACCCAGACGGAACGGGTTATCCCCTATTGGGAACGGTGGATGCGTAAGTGGAGCGCGCCGGAAGCGCTGGCGCAGGCGTCTCTTACCGACGCGCTAGGCGCGTGGAGCGGCCTTGGGTATAACAAGCGGGGGCGGTACGTGTGGGAGTGCGCCCGAATCATAACCGGCGATTACGGCGGCGCGGTGCCGGACACGCCGGAGGCGCTGGATGATCTTCCGGGTATCGGCGCGTACAGCGCCGGCGCTATTGCGTGTTTTGCTTATAATTACCCGTCGGTCTTCATCGAGACCAATATCCGCGCCGGGGCGCTCCATTTTTTCTTTCAGGAAAAGACCGAAAAGGAGCCGGTTCGGGACGGGGAGCTTCTTCCCCTTCTCAGCGCGGCGATGGACCATGAGAATCCCCGCGCATGGTATTGGGCGCTCATGGATTACGGCGCCGCGGTTAAGAAGGCCCTGGGCAACCCTAACCGGAAGAGCGCCCATTATACCAGGCAGAGCCCGTTTGAAGGGTCTTTCCGCCAGCGCCGGGGGGCGGTGCTGAAGGCGCTGGTATCCGGCGGGCCCGGGTCTCATCAGGAACTGTGCCAGCGCGCCGGCATAACAGAGGAAGAGCTTTTGCAGGTGCTGGAATCCCTTAAAAAAGATAATCTTCTCTAACAGCCGCAGGCTGCCCCCATAGGGGGATTCAGGTGCTTCTCGCGGTGAGAGGGTTCGCACGTTTAGTCACAACCCAGAAGCGGCGCCAAAGCGGACGTCGCAGGCGTTAGTAGCGCAGCGCAGGAAGCATTAGTAGGGGGTTTGGGTGAACTGGTTCCCCCAAATTGCATTATAAAAGCGCAAGCGCAGCGCAGCGCTCAATAAAGAAAGCTCTTGACGAGACGGGAGGGGGCTGGTCTTATTTTTTCATAATGAAACTATATGACGGCGGCGTTCCCGTGAGGGCGCAGTTTGGCCAAACGACAAACGACAAACGACAAACGACAAACGACAAACGACAAACGACAAACGACAAACGACAAACGACAAACGACAAAAAAATTATGGGGGCGGTTTTGGCTTTGTCAAGCCCTCT
>JAITHF010000059.1 GCA_031280115.1 Spirochaetaceae bacterium
GACATTTCTGACTCAAATACAGACATTTCTGACTCAAATACAGACATTTCTGACTCAAATACAGACATTTCTGACTCGGATACAGACATTTCTGACTCAAATACAGACATTTCTGACTCGGATACAGACATTTCTGACTCAGGTACAGTGTCCCTTGAGCCGGATTTTCCCGCGCCGGCGGCGCTTCAAACCGGCGGCGCCGCAGGAATCAGCCGGCAGAGGGTTTTGGGGGAACTAGCCCTCCACGTTTTTTTATTTTTTTATTTCTTTATTTCTTTATATAAGGCATATAAGGCGGAGGCTGGCCGGCTTATGTACCGCCTAACGAGTAAAAAAGAACCGGGCGCGCTTGTGCTTTTCCTCCTCATAAGAACGTCCGGTTTTTTATAAAAACCCCCGCCCGTACGGGCGGGGAACCTTGCGTTACCGCAGGGTATCCTTGATGGTAACGCGCAATCAGGAGTTTTTCAAATGGAAAAATTGAAAAACAAGTTTCGGTTTTTCGGGATTGCCGCGCTCGCCGCGGTAATCGGGTTCGCCCTTGCAGGCTGCGACGCAGACGCCAAAGGCGACGGGGGCTACAAGTTCGAGTTCAAGGTGCAGAATAACAGCACCTACCCGATCACGACGATTCAGTTTTACAACGGCAGGGAGGCCGACAGTCCGGTGGTGCTCACTGGCCAGACTAACCTCGCCCCTGGCGCCACGTCCGCGGTATACAAACCCTCTGGATTTACAGTCCAGGCCGCAACCGAGACGACACGCACTTTCGGCGTTAAGTTTACTATGAGCGGCGGCGGCGGCACCCGCTCTTTCTATCAATCTGGCGGCGACGGAGAAAAGATGCTGCTTACCTTCACCGGCTCTAGTATGACTGTTTCCCCCGGGACCTGGTAATCACCCAGAGCGGCGCTGTATGGAGCCGTAAACGGCTGGTGATACCCTGTTCTTGAGGCATGGCCCTTGAGAACAGGCGCGGGAGGCGTTCAGCCTCAAAGCGCGCTTAGCGTCTGAACGCTTTATCTTACTTTTTTGCTATCTTACTATTTTACTTTTTTACTATTTTACTTTTTTATTTTACCAAGGAGGTTTTTCATTATGAAAAATATGAAAAACAAAGTTTTCTTTCTTTTGGGAACGCTCGCTGCGGCGTTTCTCGTTTCCTGCACCACGTCCATTCCGGTTACCGTCTCCCACCCGCCCAAGATGGACACCAACGGCATCGAGCGGATGACCGTCCTGCCTTTCACCGGCCGCGGGGACCGGCAGCAGATCGCCTCCGACCTGACGGGCATATTCGAGGAACTCATCGGCGGGACCGGCGTGTTTCAAATGGTGAACAGCAGAGGATACCAAAAAGGATCGGTAGACGCGGTGTTTACCGGAGAGGTTACCAAGTACGAGTCGGGAATCGTTCCGCGGGATGTGCAGGAAAATACCCAAAGCGGACCGGTTCAAAAAACGGTCTATGACCGGGTAGTGCAGCTTGAGTTCACCTACGTCCTGACACGAGAGCGGGATAGTATTGATATAGGGAAGCGCAAAGTATCCTGCACCGGCAGGGACAGCGGCAAGGGCAGCCCGTCGGAACTGGCGCCAGCCGATGATATTGCCAAAAAAGCCGCCCGATATGAACTGTCCCGTTTTACCCAGGAGATCGTGCCCTGGACATCCACCGAAAAGCTGACCCTTGATAAAGAAACTTCCAAGGATAAGGCCCTCAAGGACCGGATGAAAGCGGCGGAAAAACTGGTAAAAGGGGGAAGCTATAAGGCGGCCCAAGACGAGTACGCCGCAATTTACGCGGACACGAAGAGTTTGGCCGCAGGCTACAACCATGCTATCCTCGCCCAGCCGCTGGAAAGTCTGGAAGCGGCGGTCGGCCTCTTGTCCATCCTCGTCAACGAAACCGGCTACGCCAAGGCCAAAACCGAACTGAGCCGCCTGAGCGGGTTCCTCGGTGAAAACGCGGCGGCAGCGGCGAGTACAACCGGCACGTCCCAGCAGGATCTTGCCATCGAGAAGATAGGCCAAGGGCTTATTGCCGCGCTTCCTGAAGGTTCGCGGGTTTCGCTGTTCAATATATCCAAGTCCGGTTCTGAACGGGAATTGACGGATGTGGTTATACGGGAGATCACCCCTTCCCTCATTGACCGCAGCATCACGGTTCTTGAGCGGGGGGAGAATGCGGCGCTCATTGACGCGGAAAAGCAGTTTCAGTCTTCAGGAGAGGTGAGCGACGATTCGTACGTGAGTATCGGCCACATGCTTGGGGTTGAAACTATCGTAACGTTTTCTGTCTCCGGATCAGGGCATCAGCGCAAACTGACGGTAAAGGCAGTGAGCGTTGAAACCGGCAAGGTCGGCTATAACGAGTCAACCGAGCTGTAGCATCCCTGCGGTTATATGCTGCGGTGCATCCGCGGCATATTTAGAATAAATAGGGGGGATTTTTTACCGGCGCTTTGCGCCTCTTTGGGAAGAATATGGGGGGTCATAGACCCCCCAAACCCCCCCACCAGCGGCTTCCTGCGCCGCGCCACTAACGCTATCGAAGCGCGATGAGGCGCATCCTTCAGGGTTGTGACTAAACCCGCAAACCCTCCCGCCGCAAGAAGCACCTGAAACCCCCGCAGGGGGTGACTAAAATCGCAAACCCGCTCACCGCAGGAAGCACGTGAAACCCCCTGTGGGGGTTGTGTTGAAGGGGCGCCACCCGGTATGCTAACGGCTATGAACACACTCATCATCAAGGGAGCCAGAGAACATAACCTTAAAAACATAGACATCGAACTGCCGCGGGATAAACTCATCGTCATATCCGGCCTCTCCGGTTCAGGAAAAAGCTCCCTCGCGTTTGACACTATCTTCGCCGAAGGCCAGCGCCGCTATGTGGAGAGCCTGTCAGCATACGCAAGACAGTTCCTCGGGCGCATGGATAAACCAGATATGGACTACATCGAGGGGCTGTCCCCGGCCATTTCGATAGAACAAAAAACCACCCACCCGAACCCCCGCTCCACCGTGGGAACGGTCACCGAAATATACGATTATTACCGCCTCCTTTTCGCCCGTATCGGCATCCCCCACTGCCCCCGGTGCGGCAAAGAAATCAAGGAACAGCCGGTTGACCACATTATAGATACGATTATGGCCATGCCAAAGGAAAGCAAAATACAGATACTCGCGCCGGTCATACGGGGCAAAAAGGGGGAACATCAGAAAATCCTCGACCAGGCGCGCAAAGCGGGCTTTGCAAGGGCCCGGGTGGACGGGGTGCCGGTGAACCTTGACGAAACCATCAGGCTTGACAAACAAAAAAAACACACCATCGAAATTGTGGTTGACCGGCTTATCATAAAACCGGACATACGCGCCCGCCTTGCGGAGTCCGTGGAAGCCGCCCTGAGCAGCGCTGACGGAATCATGCTGGTTCTCCTTCATGCCGGCGCCGGCGCCGGAGAGGAAGAGCGCTTTTTCTCCCAAAAGAGCGCCTGCCCGGACTGCGGCGTCTCCATCCCCGAACTCCAGCCCCGGTCATTCTCGTTTAATAACCCCCACGGCGCCTGCGCCGCCTGTTCAGGGCTTGGGTCGAAACTGGAGTTCGACCCGGACCTGGTGATACCGAACCGCAGCCTTTCTTTTAACGAAGGCGGCATACCCGCGTATAACCCTGACGCCTCATGGAACCGCTGCCGGTTCCAAGCCCTTGCGGACCGCCTGGGCTTCAGCCTGGATACGCCTTTTGCAAAGATTTCGCCCCAAAACCTCACGGCCATCCTGTACGGCACCAAAGAGGAAATCGAAGTGGTCTATGAAAACCGCGAGAAAAGCGGGCACTTCGAGTACCGCGCCCGCTTCCCGGGGGTTCTCAACGACCTGCGCCGCCGCTACCTGGGAAGCCAGTCCCCGGACGTGAAGGATTGGCTTGAACAGTTTATGAACCACAAACCCTGCGAGGGCTGCGGCGGCAGGCGGCTTAGGCCGGAGGCCCTGGCCGTAACCATCGGGGGGCTTAACATCTGGGAACTCACGCGCCTTTCGGTGCAGGACTCGCTTGGCTTTTTTGACGCCCTCCCGCTGACCGCCGCCGAACAGTCCATCGCCCGGCAGATACTCAAAGAGATACGCGCAAGGCTGGGGTTTATGCGGAACGTAGGGCTTGAGTACCTGACGCTGGAGCGCAAAGCCGCCACCCTCTCAGGCGGCGAGTCCCAAAGGATACGCCTTGCCACCCAGATAGGATCCAGCCTGGTGGGGGTGCTCTATATTCTGGACGAACCCTCTATAGGGCTCCACCAGCGGGACAACCAGCGGCTCATTGACACGCTGCTCTATCTGAGGGATCTGGGCAATACCCTTATCGTGGTGGAACACGACGAGCAGACCTTGCGCGCCGCAGACTATATCGTTGACCTGGGCCCCGGCGCCGGGGCGCGCGGCGGAAACGTGGTGGCCAAAGGAACGCCGGCAGAGGTGATGCGTACCCCGGAGAGTATTACCGGCCAGTACCTTTCAGGCGCCCTCGCCATGACTGTCCCGGAAACGCGGCGCTCAGGAAACGGCGCTTTCCTGCGCCTTGCAGGTGTAACCGAACATAACCTCAAGGATATTGACGTGGAGATACCCATGGGGGTGTTTACCTGCATTACCGGCGTTTCCGGCTCCGGCAAATCAACCCTCCTCTCGGATGTGTTATATCCGGCGCTGTCAAACCGGATTACCAAGTCTCCCAGGGCCGAGGGCGCGTACCGGTCCCTTGAAGGGGCGGAACATATCGACAAGGTTATCGACATTGACCAGAGCCCCATAGGACGGACGCCCCGCTCCAATCCGGCAACCTACGTGGAGGTGTTTGCCAGTATCCGGGACTTATTCGCGGGCCTGCCGGAGGCGAAGGCCCGGGGCTACAAGCCCGGGCGCTTCTCGTTTAACGTGAACGGCGGCAGGTGCGAGCACTGCCGCGGGGACGGCACGATCAAAATCGAGATGAACTTTCTCCCTGACGTGTATGTCGGCTGCGATGTGTGCCGGGGGGCGCGGTTCAACCGCGAAACCTTAGAGGTCAGGTACAAGGGGAAAAACATCGCCGACGTGCTGGACATGACGATTGAGGAGGCGTCCGCGTTTTTCGCCCCTGTCCCGCCTATTGCCCGCAAGATGGACACCCTCCTTTCGGTGGGGCTTGGATATGTGAAACTGGGGCAGTCCGCGCTTACCCTGTCCGGCGGGGAGGCCCAGCGGGTGAAACTGGCGCTTGAACTCTCCCGCCGCGCCACAGGTAAAACCCTCTATATGCTGGACGAACCCACCACGGGGCTGCATTTCGCTGACGTGAAACAGCTTATGGAGGTGATAGGCCGCCTGGTGGATCAGGGGAATACGGTTATTATGATAGAGCATAACCTGGACGTGCTTACCCAGGCGGATTACCTCATCGACCTCGGGCCCGAAGGCGGGGACCGGGGCGGACGGATTATCACTGCCGGCACGCCGGAGCAGGCGGCGTCGTGCCCTGATTCGTACACGGGCTTTTATCTTAAAGAACTTCTGGAACGGAATACGCGCCTATGAACCGGCGGGCGCGCCGCCGGGTACGGGCAGCCCTGTTTCTGTGCTGCGCGCTGCTGTTTCCCTTTCCCTTGGCGCCCCAGGAGCCGCCGCCGGCGGGGGAACAGGGCGCGGCAGGGGAACAGAACCCGGGGGAACAGCCGGCGCAGGCGGATCAAGACGCGGAGCCGGGGCCGCCCTCTGAGCATACGGTTCTTGAGATGGACATTAAAACCTCCACCCTCTCGGAACTTGCGGCCTGGTGCCGGCTTCTGGGATTAAGCGAGGCCGGCGCCAGAGAGGATCTGGCAGGCCGCCTGCGGGGGTACTACGCCCTGCCCCCGCCGGTTGCGCCGGAGGAGAAACAGCGGGTCATTACGATTGAGGCCGCACGAACCACCGAATACTTTACCCTTGAAGTAGTGGACGAATCCTATGCCCGGCTGCAAGGCGGGGTGGTTATCAGCTTAAAAGACGGCGAGGCGGTACACCGCATCAAAGCCGGCGAAATCTTGTATAACCGCACCCGCAACATAATGACCGCATCGGGAAGTGTAGAGTATGTGAAGCGCGAAGGGGATACCACCGAGACCTTCCGGGGCGAGTCTATCACGGTTAATCTTGACTCCTGGTCCAGTATTTTTCTTGACGGCCTTACCGAGCGGGCCTTAGGCGCCGGCGCCGCGGACGCCAATACCTACCGGTTCGCCGGAACCCTCATCGCCCGCAGCAACGAGGAGGTAACGGTTCTGGAGAACGCCACGGTTACAAACGCCAAAAACGAGGAAGCCTACTGGTCGCTGAACGCCCGCAAGCTCTGGCTCCTTCCCGGGTCTGACTGGGCGGTGCTGGGGGCGGTCTTAAAAGTGGGGGAGATTCCGGTGTTTTATTTCCCGTTCTTTCATTTTGCCGCGGACGAGGTCATTTTTCATCCTGCCCTGGGCTACCGTTCGCGGGTGGGGAATTTCGTCCAAACCACCACCTATCTCCTGGGCAGGCCCAAACGGGACGGCGCGAAAGAAAGCTCCCTTTCCAAAATGATGGGAACCGCCGGGGAAAGCGAGCGGGTCAGGGAAGGCATCTTCCTCCGCAGCACCGGCAAAAAAGCGAAAGACCCGAATGAGGCGCGGCTCTCGGTGCTTTTCGACGCATACGCCAATTTGGGAACCTATCTGGGAACCGAGCTGGTGCTGCCCAAAAAAGGCATCCTGGGGGCCATAGGGCTTTCCGCGGGCATCGGCTTTACCAGGGACATCTACCGCGTGAACGCCGCCTACAGCCCCTTTGCCCAGTACGACGGGTCGGACAACTGGAACAGCGCGAACCTGTTTTCCGTGGAGGTCCCGTTCCGCTACCGGTTTATCACCACAGGGTCCCTCTCCGGTAAATACGGCTCCTTAAACTGGTCCTTCCCGTTTTATACAGACCTGTATGTGAATCAAGACTTTATGGAACGTTCTGAAGAGATGGACTGGGTCGCCCTCTTTAAGCGGGACGCCGAAGAAGAGGCTGCCAATAAAAACGTCTTAGGTTCCTCCTATGAATGGCGGATAAACGCGTCGCTTGCTCCAATTACGAAACTTGCCCCCTATGTCTCTTCGTTTTCGGTCTCAAACATCAGCAGCGGCGTGGTGTTCCGCAGCCGGCAGTCAACGGTTATCAATAACGGGGTTTCGCCGAACCGGTCGTGTTTGTTTCCAGACACGCAGACCCACAATTAGGCCCACCACACCGCGGCAGGCACGC
>JAITHF010000200.1 GCA_031280115.1 Spirochaetaceae bacterium
GTTATTTTGGATCCAAGAAAACTTATTTTGGATCCAAAGCAACTTATTTTGGATCCAAGAAACTTTATTTTGGATCCCAAAAAAACTATCCTGTCCCCAGATAAATCATTATTATATAACGAATTACCGGCGCTTCGCGCCTCTTTAAGAGAATTTGGAGGGTCATAGACCCCCCAAACCCCCAACCAACGGCTTCTTGCTTCGCGCCCTTTCGCCGTCGAAGCGCGGTGAGGCGCCGCTTCGGGGTTGTGACTAAAATTGCAAACCCGCTCACCGCGAGAAGCACGTGAAACAGCCTGCGGCTGCCCCGCAGGGGGTTGACGGGGAGGGAAGCAATAGGCTATCATAAAGCAAGGAACAAGGAGTAGCAATGGCTTTAAGTATCGCTTCCGCGTTTAGGCTGCGGAATAAACTAAAAGGGCGCATCAGGCGCCTTACAAGGCAAATTGACGAAGCCGACGTAACCAAATACGCCGGCGCCGAGGAATATACCGCCGTATTTGACGGCAAAACCTTTCGGGAAACCGTCGCCCAGGTGGGCCTTCTTATGAATACCCTCCGGGACTTCAACATTGCCGTTGACAAGGCTAATCTGGTTAATAAAGAAGACCTTATCACCCTTGAAACCCTCAAAGCGGAAATCGCCTTTTATGAGGGCCTGACCAAAAAACTACGGGATGCCCGGGCATTTTCATACGAAGATAACCCTTCCGGGGGCAAAGATAAAATCGCCCTTGAATTGGTGCTGGATCAAGGGGCGGTGGTAACGCATCTTGAAACCTTGCGGAAGCGGAAAGAAGGGCTTGAAGAAAAACTGGGAGCCTCGAACTTCAGCGTTACGGTTGATTTTGACCAGAACGCCATAGAAAAACTGCTGTAAAATAACGTAAAATAATCAGGGAAGGGAAAGGACGAACCGCCGTACCGCGGGGAGAGCCGGCTTGGCCAGTCAAAACATAAAAAAATCGGCAGCGAATGGATTGAATGGATTCTTTCTGTCCGCAATGTGTTTGGTCAAAACATAACGTTTACGATGATGATAAGAAACAGGCCCGAACACAAACGTCTAACATAATAACCTTTTAACCATTACTTTGTTTTGACTTTAATGAAACTTCGACCGGGCGTTTCCCTTCCCGTTTTTTATTTTTTTATTTTTTTATTTTTTTATTTTTTTACTTTTTTTAAGGCAGCGCCGTGTCTATCGCAGCAAAGTTACAGCCCCTTTTTATCATAGCCGCCGCAGGCGCCGGCATCCTCGCCGGAACCCTAAGCCCCGTTGCAGGGCGGCACGCAGGGGCCTTTATCGAGCCGTTCTTAATGCTCATGCTGTTTTTCGTGTTTCTCAGCGCGGATATGCGGGCGATCCGCCGGTCCTTCGCTGATAAACGGTTCGCTGTTTCCGCGCTCCTCATAAACTTCGTCTGGAATCCGGCCTTCGCGTTCCTCTTGGCAAAACGGTTCCTCTCCCAAAGCGCCGACCTCCAGATCGGCTTTATTATGCTCATGGTAACCCCCTGTACTGACTGGTACTTGATTTTCACAAGCCTCGCGAAAGGGAATACCGCCCTTGGAGCCTCAATCCTGCCGTTAAACCTTGTAGCCCAGATCGCGCTCCTGCCGCTCTACCTCCTTTTTTTCATGGGGGAAGCGGCCTCGTTTACTGCCGGCATTATCATACAAAGCCTGGTGATGGTTCTTATCATACCCGCGGCCTCGGCAAACCTGCTGAAAGCCGCGCTTAAAAAGACCCGCTGGCGCAGGCTAACGGAAAAAACGGAAAAAATAGCGGGGAAATCAGAGGGCCTCCAGTTTTTCCTGCTCTGCTGCGCCGTTGCCGCTATGTTTTCGTCCCAAGGCAGCCTCCTCCTTTCCCGTATAAGCGTGTTCGCCGTGTTAGCGCCGCCGCTTATCCTGTTTTTCGCGGTGAACGGGGCGGCGGTCTTTTGGGCCGGGCGGCTGCTGGGGCTCTCGTACCAAGACCGGGCCGCGCTGGTCTTCACCGCCTCGGCGCGCAACTCGCCGGTTTCCCTGGCGGTTGCCGCCGTAACCTTCCCGTCCCGCCCGGTGGTTTCGCTGGTGCTGGTTATGGGCCCGCTCCTTGAACTGCCCCTGCTGGCAATAAACGCGGGCATATTAAGAAAAAGAGCCGGTTTCTAGCCCCCGGCGCCCAGGGCAAACGCCTTCCGGTTCGCCGCCGCAATAGAGGGGTCTTTCGCGGCAAAAGAGTCAGCCATAGCCTCTTCAAGTTTTTCCCGCGGGATAGGGAGGAACCGGGAGGCCGCGCCTACCATGACCATGTTCACCGCCTTGGGAAGCCCCGCTTCTTTTGCAAGGGACTCAGCAGGTATGATCCGGTAATGGGGGAGGGATTCAATGGCTTTGATGATGAGCGTCAAGTCCGGATAGGGGTCGATGTTGCAAAAAGGCTCCCCAGCGGTAACAAGGGCGCCGTCCGCTTTAAGCCAGCGGAGATACCGCAGGCTTTCAAGCGGCTCAAGCGCGATAATAAGGCCCGCCCCGCCCTGGGGCACCAGATCCGAGGGGATAGGCCCGTCCGCGACCCGCAGGTGCGCCAGAACCGCCCCGCCCCGCTGGGCCATGCCGTGCACTTCGGACTGGCGCGCCTGCAAGCCCGCCTTGACCGCGCCTTGAGCGATAATCGCCGCCACAGAAAGCACCCCCTGCCCCCCGACTCCGGCAAGAATAATGTCTGTTTTCATGGTGTAAACAACCTCCGGTTATAATCCTATAATCCTAGCCCGGCGCCGGGCTTTATACAAGCGGCGCCTGTGCGGGGCCTTCAGCCTCCGGCGGGCGTTGGGCGGCCCCGCCCCCGGCCCCTGCTTTCACTCAAGGCCGAGAAAGTCCCGAAGCCTCTGTTTAGTAGGCCGGTCATGCTGGTCCCGGAACACCACAGGCAGCGCCGCGGTTTCCTCTCCGGTCCAGTCGCAGCGGCCTTCAGGCATCCGCGCGGTTTCAAAGGAAAGGGCCCGGCTCCTTACGGCTGCAACATAGTCCTGTATGCCGGCCATCTTCTTGTCCATATATACGCCGAAGGCGCCGTCAGCGTCGCCGGCGTAGTGGATGTCAGAGCCCGCGGTTACGGATACCCCCAGTTTCTCCGCGTACCTGAGCGCCAGCGCGTCATAGGACCGGTACATATTTTCCGCGTTCCCTGCCTCAACGCCGTGCACGCAGCCGGCAGAAAGGTTGATTTTCTTGATATAATAGTGCTGGCGGAAGGGGTGCGCCTGCACCACGCACCCGCCGTACCGCTCAGCCGCCTTAAACTGGCCGAGCCGCGTCCAGAGCGCCGCCTCGGGATGGTCCAAAAGCCACGCCTTGTCAAGCCCGTACACAAGATAATCGTCCCCGTCAAAGGTCTCCTCCCAGCCGAAGAATACGTCAAGCCCCTGGCGCGCCCCCTCGTCCCGGGCGTCCTCGTAGCCCCGGCAGAAGCGGCCAACCCATTCCTTCCAGGGAAGGTTCGGGTCTATTGACGAATTGCCGCGGTAAAAATGATCCGTAACCATAATACCAGCGTACCCCAACGCTTTGTACCGCCTGATATAGTCCCGCCCCGAAGAAAGCGCGCAGGAGCTGGCCTGTATGGTGTGCAGGTGGGTTTCGTAAAGATAGCTCACGCTTTATTTCCCTTGCCGGATGCCCTAAGGAGGCGCCAGAGCTTTTTAAGCAGCCCTACCCTGCCCAGAAGGAGCCAGTAAAACAGCGCCGCCGCCGCCAGAGAGGGGGCGCCGTAGAGGATAACCCCCACCAGCGCCGCCAGCGCCGCAGAGGCAAAGCCGGCGAAGCCGTTCAATACGCCGGCAATGCGCTCGCTTAAAAGGGGCCTGTCAAGGACAGGCGCCCCGGGGTTTTGCACCCATAGGGTAATGCTTGCGTAATCAACCAGATTCCCAAGGGAGCGCAGTTCCGTCCCCATCCACTCAATCTCCTGCTGGATCTCTGCAAGGCGGGTTTCCACCGCCATAATGTCCTCGATGGTTTTCGCGCTGCCCAGATACGCCCGGAACGTGCCGCGCAGTTCCTCTTTACTCCGAAGCCGGCTTTCAAGGTCGTAATATGAGAGGGTAACGTCCTCAGCGCTCTCAAAGCGGGAGAGCACCCGCCCCAGGGCTTTAAGTTCCTCAAGGAGGGGCTCGTAAAAGCCCGCAGGAACCCGGATAGCGTAATACCGGCTGGTTTCATGGGCTTCGGCGCTGGCCGCGTAAGCCCCGTATTTTCTCATTGCCTCCTGCACCGGCGTTTCCAGCGCGTCCGGCTGGGGGGCTTGGAGGCGCAGCTCCGCGCGTTTTACGAGTTTGCGGGTTTTTCCGGCCCCTGCCCCTGCCCCTTCTTCCCCCCGGGGCGCAGGGGCGCCGGCGCCGCCAGCAGACGGCACCTGCGGCGCCGCGGGAGAGGTCCGGGCATCCTCGCTTTGGATGCGGTCAGGCGCCGGAAGCGGGGCCTCCCCGCTCTTCGCCCCGCAGCCTGAAAGGACCGCCCAAATAACAAGGAGCGCGGTTTTTCTCATTTTTTCTGCGCTCCCTGTCCCTCTGTTCCCCCTTTCTCTCCTTTCTCTCCTTTTTCCCCCAATACCCTGACCTGTACCCCGCGGGTCCGGGGCCCGTCGTACTCATTGAGCCAGATGCCCTGCCAGGTTCCCAAAAGGAGGGCGCCTTGGGTAACGATGAGGGATACTGAGGGCCCTACGAGGCTTGTTTTGGTGTGGGCGTTTGAGTTGCCTTCCCAGTGCTGGAAGTCCGCCCGGTCCGGCGAAATAGCCCGCAGCGCAAGGCATACGTCCCGCGGCACGTCCGGGTCGGCGTTCTCGTTCACCGTAACTGCCGCGGTGGTGTGGGGGATAAAGACGAGGCACACCCCTTCTTCCACCCCTGAGGCCGCTACAATCCGCGCTACCTCTTGGGTAATGTTTATCCACTCGTCGGCTTTGCCTGTTTTGACCGTAAAGGACTCTAATAAAGTCATGGCGGGTTCCTTGATTTCTTTGGTTTCTTTGGTTTCGGCGGTTTCCGCCGCGTTTCGGTTTCGTATCTTTTAGAATAACCATACTGCAAAGGCCCCGCCCTTTTCAAGCCCCCCGCGCCCTAAGGGGGTTGAGGTGCCGGCGGTGTTTTGTGCTATACTGAGAGCCGCAGGAGCATCTATATATACTATGACCAATAAAAAGAAAATTATTCTCGCCTACTCAGGCGGGCTGGATACGACCGTAATTATCCCCTGGCTCAAGGAACACTATGACAGCGAGATTATAGCGGTCTGCGTGGACGTGGGGCAGGAAGCGGACTGGGGCGCCATAAGCAGGCGGGCCCTTGAGACCGGCGCCGCGGCGTGCCGTATCGC
>JAITHF010000127.1 GCA_031280115.1 Spirochaetaceae bacterium
CCCTCGCGCCGCAAGAAGCACGTGAATCCCCCGCAGGGGGTGAAAAAATACCGTCCGAGGCTTTTTACAAAGTCCCGGACGGTAACCTCCTTGTTTGCGCCGCCGCTGCTGCGCGGCAGACGCGCCCCCTCCCGCACGCTGCCGGAAGGGTATCCTGCCGCACGGTTATTCTTCGGTTTCCTGTACCCTGAAGGACTGGGCGGCTTTGATAACTTCTTCGGCAATTTTGCCTGAAATCGGGGAATAGTGGTCAAAGTCAACGCTGAATGATCCGGTGCCGCTGGTGATGGAGCGCAGGTCTATCGAATAGCGCAGGAGTTCCGCCTGCGGAACCTGAGCGCGGATTTCCTCGATGCCCCCCACCGAGTCCTGCCCCAGAATCTTGCCCCGTTTGCCTGAGAGGTCGCTCATCACGTCGCCGAGGTACTTGCTTTCCACAAAGACCGTAAGGTTCATAACCGGTTCAAGCAGGGTCGGAGCGGCTTGGCGCATGGACTCCCGAAAGGCGTTGCGGGCGGCAAGTTTAAAGGCTAATTCGGATGAATCAACCGGATGTTCCTTGCCGTCCAGGATCTTCACTTCCACATCCACCACTGGATAGCCGGCCATAGTTCCGGCGGCCATTCCTTCGAGCACGCCTTTTTCAACTCCCGGGATATAGCCTTTGGAGATGGCGCCGCCGAATATGGCGTTCACAAACTTATACTGTTCCCCTCTGGCAAGGGGGGCGGTTTCCAACACGACCCTGCCGTACTGCCCGTGGCCGCCGGTCTGTTTTTTGTGGGTATACTCGGCGGATGCTTTCTTGGTGATAGTCTCCCGGTACGGCACCCGGGGAATACGGGTTTCGACCTCGATTTTCTGGTTCTGTTTTATTTTGTCAAGAATAATGTTGACGTGCAGTTCCCCCATGCCGGAAATGACCGTCTCTTTGGTCTCGGCGTTGAAAAGGCAGCGGAAGGTTTTGTCTTCTTCAGCAGCCCGGATCAGGGCTTCACTCAGTTTGTCGTCTTCTTTTTTTGCCGCCGCGTTCACTGCCACCGAATGAACCGGTTCGGGGAGGCGCAGGGGGAGAAACCGGAACGAATTGTCTCCGGCGGTAAGGGTGTCGTTGGTTTTAAGGCTTCCGGCTTTTGTTACAATCCCCACGTCCCCTGCGGCAAGCTCCCGTACTTCCTCAAGTTTCTTGCCCTGGCAGCTGTATATCTTGCCGATACGCTCTTTCTTGTTTTCCGCCGCGTTAAACGCCTCGCAGTCCGGCGAGAGTTTTCCCTGTATAATTTTAAGCCACGAGAGCTTTCCTGAAAACTGGTCGTAGGCGGTTTTGATAACCAGCGCCGCAAGGGGCTTGTCCGGGTCAAGGGGAACGGGCTTTTGGGTATCCGCGCTGTCCAGGGCTACGTCTTGGGCGGTCCGGGGGTCCGGCGCGATGCGGGAAAAGAAGTCGAGCAGGGGGATAAGTCCGGAGTTTTTAAGCGCCACTCCTGCAAAGGCCGGAACCGCCTTATTTGCCGCAAGCGCCTGGGCGAGCCCTTTTATAACATCCGCGCCGTCAAGGGTTCCTGTGTCGAGATACCGTTCCATAAGCTCGTCGTCCCCCTCTGCGGCGGCCTCAACGAGCCGTTCCCGTGCGGCGGCGGCCTGCCCCTGATACTCCTCAGGGATAGGGCATTCTTTTTCAAGCCCTTCTTTCTGGAGGAGGTACGCTTTTTCTTGCAGGACGTCAATGACCCCTTTATACGCCGCGCCCTGTTCCATAGGCAGGGTAACAACCACTGGTTCAACCTTAAACTTTTCTTTTATGTCCCCCATTGCTTTGGCAAAATCCGCCCGTTCATCATCCATCTTCGTAACGAAGATCCCCCGTGGTTTCCCGCGGCTGTCAAGATTGCGCCAGAGTTTTACGGTTTCGATCTGCACTCCTGACCGGCTGTCAAGGGTTAAGAGCGCCAGTTCAGCGGCGCGGAAGGTTAAGATCACGTCTCCGGTAAAATCGGCGGAGCCCGGGGTATCAAAAACGTTTATTTTGGCGCCGTTCCGTTCAATATGCGCCATAGCGGCGTGAATAGAAATCTTACGGTCAATTTCTTCGGGGCTTGAATCGCTTATAGTTTTACCGGATTCCACGGTTTCGGCTTTGGGGATAACTCCTCCGGCAAAAAGGAGGTGTTCAAAAAGGCTTGTTTTTCCGGTTCCTCCATGACCGGCTATAGAAACATTTTTGATAGTGGTATGGCTCATAAAAGCGCTCCTTGTGGCAGTGGTTAATTGTTATATAATGAACGAGCCTTCCCCCCTTGTCAACCCCCTCCGCCCCTTCGGGGGTTAGAATAAGCCTTTGAAGCGGCGCTCGATGACGCTTATGAGCTTGTATTCGAGCGCGTCGACCAGCGCGGCGCGGCTGGCGTCGATGATGTCTTCAGAGACCCCCACGGTGCTCCAGGTATGCGCCCCGTCAGTGGACTCTATAAGCACCCGCACCTTTGCCGCGGTAGCGTCATTGCCGCCGGCCTTTTCCACCACCCGCACCTTGTAATCCGAAAGCCGCACCTTCTCAATATCAAAATGGTAAAAAAACGGGTTCAGCGCTTTGCGGAGCGCCCGGTCCAAGGCGTTCACCGGCCCGCGCCCCTCGGCAGCGGCAATCTCTTTCTGGCCGTCAACCCATACCTTGACCCAGGCGTAACAGCAGGCAATCCCGTCCCCCCCGGGGTGTTCGCTCACCACCCGGTAGGCGTCGATCTTGAACAGGGGCCGGTACTTCCCCAGCGCCCGCCGGACAAGGAGCTCGAAACTCCCGTCCGCCCCCTCAAACTGCCAGCCCTCGGCTTCAAGGGCTTTGAGGCGGGAGGCAAGCTCAGCGGTTACCGGATGATCCTTGGTTACGGCAGGATCAATCTTCCGGGCCCGCTCGGCGATAGCCGCCCGCCCCCCGACCTCGCTCATAAGAAAATGCCGGTCGTTCCCCACCAGCGCCGGGTCTATGTGCTCAAAAGAATGGCGGGCCTTGAGTATGGCGTCGGCGTGCATGCCGGCTTTGTGGGAAAAGGCGTGGTTTCCGATATAGGGCATCCGCTCAGGCACCGGCACATTGGCAATCTCCGCCACCCGGCGGCTCGCGCCGGAAAGGCCGCTCAGTTTCCCCGGCGGGAGCGACCGCAGGGAGAGCTTGAGTTCAAGGCTGGGAATAACCGCCGCAAGCGCCGCGTTGCCGCAGCGCTCGCCGAAGCCGAGCAGCGTTCCCTGCACGTGCCGCGCGCCGGCCTGCACCGCCGCAATGGAGCAGGCGCTGGCCATGTCCGCGTCATTGTGGGCGTGGATGCCCACCGCGCCCAGGCCCTTTGCCGCGCAAACCCCTTCGCTGATAGTATCGGGAAAGTTCCCGCCGTTGGTATCGCACAGCACAATCCGGTCCGCGCCGGCGTCAAGGGCCGCTTCCAGCGTTTTAAGGGCATAGGACGGGTTGGCTTTCCAGCCGTCGAAAAAATGCTCCCCGTCATACAGCACGATACGCCCCCGCTCCTTGAGATAGGCTATGGTTTCGGCTATCATGGCAAGGTTTTCCTCAAGCGAGGCACCCAGCACTTCGGTAACATGGAAATCCCAGCTTTTTCCAAAAACCGCCACCGCTTCCGCGCCGGTATCCAGCAGGGTTTTGAGGTACGGGTCTTCAGCGGCGCTTATCCCTTTTTTCCGTGTTGAGCCGAAAGCGCAGAGCCGGGCGTGTTTCAGCGGGAGGCTTTGGGCGAGCCTGAAAAACTCCATGTCCTTGGGGTTGCTCCCCGGGTTCCCCGCTTCTATCCACGGTATCCCAAGGTCGTCCAGCGTCCGGGCCACCGCCAGTTTATCCTGGAGGGAAAAGCTGATACCCGTGCTTTGGGCGCCGTCTCTCAGGGTGGTGTCAAGGATTTCGATGTCAACGGTTTCATTTTGGTTTTGCACCGGAGCCTCCAACGTTTCTCGTCTGTCTCGTACCAGCAAGGACTATACCACCGCTCAGGCAGGTTGGTCAATGACAGGCCCCTCCGGGGCGTTTTTACTCTGCCGCACCGCGCAAGGGGCCTCCGGCTCCGGCTCCGGTAGTTACCGCTAAGCCTCCGGTAACTGCCGGCAAGCCTCCGGGAATTACCGCTAAAACGGCGGGAATTACGTCTAAGGCGGCGGGAACTACCGCTAAACCTCAGGGACGCCGTTTTATACAAAGATTACGATGCCCTGTTCCCAGATAACGCATTATGGTATAACGAATTATCAGCGCTTCGCGCCTCTTTGGGAAGAATTTGGGGGAACCAGTTCCCCCAAACCCCCGCTAAAGGCTTCCTGCGGTGCGCCCTTCCGCCTGCGCCGCGCAAGGGGCCTCTTATTTTTTTATTTTTTTTATACGGGGCTTTACGGCGAACCGGATAAACGGTATAAAGTAACCTTTATGACCGGGACCGTTTTTCTGGGGCTTATCTACCTCACTTTTATCAGCCTCGGCCTGCCGGACCCGCTTTTAGGTACGGCCTGGCCGGTTATGCGTTTGGAACTCGGCGCCTCCCTTGATGCCGCCGGCATCCTGTCCGTCATTATTTCCGGCGGGACTATCGTAAGCAGCCTCTGCTGCGGGAGGCTGCTTGAGCGCTGGGGCGCCGGCAAAGTTACGGCTTGCAGCGTGCTCCTCACTGCCGGCGCGCTCACCCTCAGTTCTGTTTCCCCCTCGCTCCTGCCGCTCGGCCTTGCCGCCCTTCCCCTGGGGCTTGGGGGCGGCGCGGTGGACGCGGCGCTGAATAACTTCGTGGCCCTGCGCTATACCCCGCGGCACATGAGCTGGCTCCACTGCTTCTGGGGCGTAGGCGCCTTCGCCGGCCCGCTCATCATTGCCCGCTGGCTCAGCCGCGGGGATAACTGGCGCGGCGCCTACCTGACGCTGGGCCTCATCCAGTCCGGCGTGAGCCTCCTCCTTTTTATGTCCCTCCCGCTCTGGGACAGGCCGCAGGCCGGGCGCGGCGGGGAACAGAGGGGTCAAGAGGAGGCGGGCCCGCAAGGGGGGCGGGCCGGCGCCGGCGGGAAGAAAAACGTGCTGCGTATTCCCGGGGTGCCCCAAACCCTTGCAATGTTTTTTATGTACTGCGCCTTTGAGTACATCATCGGGCTGTGGGGCGCAAGTTTTCTTATAGAGGCCCGGGGGTTTGCCAAAGCGGACGCGGCCCGGGCGCTGGCGCTGTACTTCATGGGTATCACCGCAGGCCGCTTTGGTACGGGCTTTCTTACCATGCGCCTGAACGGAGGCGCCCTCATCCGGGTGGGCCTTGCGGTTATCAGCGCAGGGTCCCTGCTCCTCCTCCTCCCGCTGCCGCCGCCCCTCGCCCCTTTAGCGCTCCTTATCATCGGCCTGGGGTGCGCGCCGGTCTACCCGAGCATCATACACCTCACGCCGGAACGCTTCGGGCCGGCCAATTCCTCCAGAATTATCGGCCTTGAGATGGCCTGCGCCTATTGCGGCAGCACCTTCATGCCCCCTCTGGCCGGCTTTGCCGCGGCGCGCACCTCAATGGCCGTCATACCCGCAATCCTCCTCTGCTGCGGTGCGGCCATGCTGTTCATGTCAGAAAAGATACATAAGGCGGTTAAAACGCGAAAACAGGGTAGTATGATACGATAACCCGCATTCTCCCACTAGACAGGGCGCGGAATATCTTACAAAATAATAACGTATGACCCAATCATTAGAAGATTATCTTGAAATGGTAAGTTTCCTTGCGGAAGAGGGGGACGGGGAAGTCCGCTTAACCGACATCGCCTCCCGTTTGCAGGTTACGAAGCCTTCAGTATTTACGGCGCTTAAAATTCTTGAAGAGCAGGGGCTTTTGGAACACGCACGGTACCGCACGATTTCCCTCACCGAGAAAGGCGCCGCAGTGGCGGCCAAGATTCGGGACCGCCACCGGCTGCTTACGGTGTTTCTCACCACTATCGTGGGGGTGGGCATCGAAACCGCGGAAAAAGACGCCTGCAAGATGGAGCACCTTCTTTCGGATGAAACGTTTGAAAAGATCAAAGCCCTCGTGCGCGCCGGCGTTGCCGCCGCAGGCGCGCGCAGGGCGCCCTGCCTGACGGATGGCGCGGAAGATTAAAACTGCCGCGAAAGCGCGGAAGGTTGAACATTACGCGAACAGCCGGGGGCTCCCGGCGTTTGAGGCGTATTATACCGCTTTGTACGGCGAGCGCTGGCCGCGCCTGCGCGAGGCCCTGGCCGAAAACCCCCGGGCCGAAGACTTTGCCCAGGGGCTTGCCAAAGCGTACCGCCTTGACCGCGCCTCGGTTATCGCGGCGCGGTGCCTCCGCCTGCCTGACGCGGGGTTTGTGCTGGACGCCTGCGCCGCGCCCGGGGGGAAGGCTCTGGCGCTCCTTTCCCGCATGGCCCAAGGGGTAACGCTGGTTGCCAACGAGCGCTCACGGGAGCGCCGGCGCCGCCTTCAAGCCGTGCTGGACGAACACCTTCCCGCGGAAAAGCGCGGGCAGGTGCGGGTGTCGGGCTTTGACGCGGCCTCCGCAGGCGGGAGGGGCAGCGAGCGGGGGCGGTTCGGCGCGGTCCTGCTGGACGCGCCCTGTTCGGCGGAGCGCCATCTGGTGCGTAAGCCCTGCCTCCTTGAACGCTGGAACCCGGCGGGCCCCGCTTTTCTTGCCCAGCGGCAGTGGGCGCTCCTTTCTGCGGCGTACCTGCTCTCCATGCCCGGGGCCTCTCTGGTGTATGTTACCTGCGCGATCTCCCCGGAGGAAAACGACCGCGTGTCCCAAAGGCTCTTAGCGAAGTACCCGCAAGGCGCGGCCCTTGACAGGCCGGATTTTCAGGAAGGGGAGGAGACCGCTTTCGGGAGAATCATCCTTCCAGACGTGTCGGACCGCATGGGGCCCCTCTATATTGCGCGTTTCCGCCTGCAGCCCCGCGCCCCCCTCCAGGGGGTTGATTAAAAGGCTTTGCATGAGTATAGTGTGGCCATGATACAGTTTTACCTGTTATCCGTGCTGTGCAACGGCGCGGCGGGCTGGCTGTTACTGCGGAACAGCGAAAACACCCTGCCCGCGCCTCCCCCGTTCCGGCTGGTTCTCGGCGCCCTCACGGCGGTTGTTGGGTTAGTGAAACTGGTGTCCCCTATGGATACGCCGGTTATCGGGGATCTTATTCCTGCCCTCGCCGCCCTTGCCGCCGCAGGGGTCATACTCTTTGAATACTGGCGGGAAAACGCCCCCTCGGATTCCAGCACCCTGGTTGAGGTGCTGGTGGCGGTCAACAGGCGGCGCATCGGCTTTCTTGCCGCTTCCTCCGCGGTGGCGCACTTCCTGTTCCCCCAAACCCCGCTCATATAGAAAAATATAGAAAAATATAGAAAAATAAAAATAGAAATTATAGAAAATAGAAAAATAAATAAAAAATAAAAAAAAGAGCAGGCGGATGGTTATGGAGAAACAATCAGTTGCAGGGGTCCTTTTCGATGCAGGCGCCCGGAAGTGCCTCATTGCCCAGCGCAAAAGCGGCGGGGCCCTGGGCAATAAATGGGAGTTCCCCGGCGGCAAGGTGGAGGCCGGCGAAAGCGAACAAGCGGCGCTTGTCCGGGAATATCAGGAGGAATTGGGCGTCCCTGTCACCGTAGGGGACTTTTTAGGGGAAACATGGTTTGAATACAGGGGCCCGCGCCGCCTGCGGGCCTACCGGGTGTACGCCGCTTCCTGTGATTTCACCCTCCGCGAGCATACCCAATGGCGCTGGGCCGGATTAGCCGACCTTGCGGCGCTTGACTTCGCCGACTCTGACCGCGCCCTGTTTCCCTGCTTAGAACCGTATTTTAACGGATAACCCTGCGTCCAGCGCCGAGAAGCCCGCGCCGGCGCTGCCCGCGTCCTCATAGGCGCCGTTACCGGCAGGGTCGGTGTCCTGCACCCGGGAAGCGCCCCGGGCGTACCCCAGATACCGGTACGATACTGAAAGGGCGATGTCCAGCCGGGGGCGGGGGGAAACAGCGAACGAGATTTCAGGCTCAAGGAACAGGCCCAGATGTTCAAGCCGGTCCTGGAACCGGAGCCGGCGCATAAAGTGGTCGTCCTCAGCGAAGCCGAAAAGGAGCGGGGTTGCGGCGAAACTCAGGGTGCAGGAAAACAGTTTAAGAAACGGCGCTTTGAGGGAAACCCCGGGGAAAAAGATAAACCATGTTTGGGAGTAGCTTATGGCCGGGCCGTAAAGAGGTATTTCAGCCCACTGGGTACTCTCGTATTGGTAGTACCCGTTCTCCGCGGCCCAGGAGAAGCGCATATACGAGAAGCCCAGATAAAAGCCCAAAACCAAACGCGAGGCAACCGGCAGGGTTGCTCCGGCAGTAACATCAAAGATAAACGCCCCTTGGGTCTTGTTTTCGTGGGACGAGAAGTTCGTCAGCCGGTTATCGGCGCCTGACTGCCAGTCCCGGTCTTCCATGACGCCGGTTTCCCCGGGCAGGCCGAACTTCATGGACAGGCCCAGCATAACCCCCGGGCCTTCAAGCGGGTTGGACCGGGAGAAGCCTATGTCTGTTCCCAGATAAAAGAGGGGTTTCATATCCCAGAGGAGCTGGCTCAAATAGGTGTTTCCTGTTTTATAAACGATTTCCTCCCCGGCGCCGTAGAGTATTCCCCCGGCGGAGGCCGCTGAGAACGTATAGGGAAAGGGTTTCGGCGGATTTTCGGCCCGGGCATGGGGCGGAAAAAGCAGACAAACTATGCTGACTAAAAGGGCGAAACCGTGTATATTTTTCATATAATGAGAGTAGGGCTTCCTGTTTACCGTAGTCAAGTACCCGCCGGCGCCGCGCTTGTTATGTGCGCGGCCATCCTGAGCTGCGCCTGCACCCGCAATACCAGTGAGATTACCATTGTGCCGCCGCCGACCCATCCGCTTTCCCGCTCTGTTATCGGCTACGGCGTGGTAAGCAACCCCTATACCCGGGTGGTGCTTGACCCTGACCGGTCAGAGGTTTCCCTTGGGTACCTGCGGCGGGGTTCTGTCGTGCGGGTAATCGAGCGCCGGTCAGTGAACAACCGGGGAACCGCCGAGTCCTGGGTATTGGTAGAGGGGAATTATCAAGGCTGGCTTCCTGAAATGGTGATAGATATCTATGACCTGGAAGCGAAAGCCGCCACTGCCGCCGAATTTATGACCCAATAACCCCCTGCGCCCCCTGCGGGGGATTCAGGTGCTTCCTGTTGCGGGAGGGTCTGCTATTTTAGTCACAACCCCGAAGCGGCGCCTCACCGCGCTTCGATGGCGCACTTGCTCAAAGCACGTTGCGCTAGTTGGGGGTTTGGGGGAACTGGTTCCCCCAAATTCTTCCCAAAGAGGCGCGAAAGCGCCGATAATTCGTTATAACACAATGAGTTATGCGGGGACAGGATAGTTTTTCTTGACTACAAGAAACTTTTTCTTGACTACAAAATA
>JAITHF010000138.1 GCA_031280115.1 Spirochaetaceae bacterium
AATGAAATTTGGGGGCTTTTTTACCGGCGCTTCATGTTTTGCGGCTCATAGTGCAAACTACGGCTGCTGAAACAGCCTTCGGCTGCCCCCAAACCCCCCACTAAGGCTTCCTGCTTTGCGCCCGTGCGTTATCGAATTCCGCTGAGGCGCCGCTTCTGGGTTGTGACTAAACTTGCAAACCCTCCCGCCGCAGGAAGCACCTGAATCCCCCGCAGGGGGCCTCCGGCTGCTTTAAGAATAGGGGCGGACATTCCGTAATTATAAAGTAATGAAGATCATAAAATATCTGTTTCCCTTTTGGATAGGGGTGTTTGTGTATACGGTTTTTTCTATCTTAAAGGGGCCTGTCGGCATAGCGTCGTACAGCCAGCTTAAAACGGAGCATGAAAAACTGCTCGCCAATCTGGAAACGCTTAGACGTATCAACAAAGAATTGGAAACCGCCAAAAATATGCTGCTGTATGATGAGGAGACTATCGTGGTGTACGCACGGGATCTGGGATATAAGCGGGAAGGAGAGCGGTTTATCCGTATTGTGGGCTTTGACGGAACCAAGAAACAGCGGACCGACCCGGGCAGCCTTGTTACCGCCTCTGAACCTGACCATATTTCTGACACTGCTATCAAGATATGCGCGTTTTGCATCGCTGCCGGCGCTTTCTTATGTATCTTTATTCCCGATCTCATCCAGCGCAGGGCCAAATCCAAGAACAGCCGCCAAACCGGCGCCTATTCCCGCCATAGAGAGGGCCGCCGGCGCATGGGCGCAAAACAGGAAGCGTTTAAAACACCCGCAGAAGGCAATTCGTTATAACCCGCCGGCTTAAAAGGAAACTGCTTCCCGCCCCGCGCCTGTGCGCTATCGAATTCCGCTGAGGCGCCGCTTCAGGGTTGTGACTAAAATTGCAAACCCTATCGCAACAAGAAGCACCTGAATCCCCCGCAGGGGGTTATATCAGACACCAGGCCCACCGCAAGGGGAAGCGCAAGGTTGTCAAAGTCTTTCAGCGGCAGCGCCTCCACAAGGGCCGCGGCCAGCGCCGCCGCGCACGCGCCGGGCAGGGGAAGGCCCCGGGCGGCCAGAAAAACCGCGGCAAAACAGGCAAGAGACCCCTCAAGGCTTTTCCCGCCCAGAAAAGCCGGCCTTACGCGCCCGAAGAGCGTTCCTGCAACGCTCGCCGCGCTGTCGCCGAAAGCCGCGGCGTATATGCCCAGGGCCGCGGATCGGGGCGTATAAAAGAGCAGCGCTCCAGCCGCGCCAAGTCCAAGGGTAAGCGGCGCGAGGATGAAGCGCCCCTTGTCCCGTTTGCGGGACGCGCGCGCGCTGATTTTTGAGAAAAGGGGGATGTTCCTGCCGGAAAACCGCAGGGCTTCAAGCGCGGTATAAAGCGCGGCCCCCGCGGCAAGCAGCCCCAGCGTAATGTTCCGGTCCCACGCTGCAAGGGCGGGGCATACGCCGATAAAGAGGTGTATGCTCTTACGCGCCAGCTCTGTTTTAAGGTCTTCCGGCAAAGGGGTTTTCAAAAGCCGCATACTGCCGGGCCCCGCGCCCCGGGCCTAGAGGTACTGGATGCGCGCTGCTTTGAAATACTTTTCTTCCAGCAGCGCGGCGATACGCTTTACCACGTTGCGCCGTATCTCAAGTTCCACCGGCATCGTAGGGTCTTGATGGGCCTCGTTAATTTTGGTTCCCACGACAAACGTGATGCGGTCGCTGTCCAAAAGCAGTTGTATCACCTGCGAGGCCGGATTTTTCGGGTCCCGCCCGTCTGCCGCGCCCCGGGCAAGCTCCTCGGCCACCGCGCCTAGGGTAATAATCCCCTCGCACACCAGATCAGCCCCCTCCATTTTCGATGACGGCGGAAGGCCCCCGCAGACGAAGCCGTCGCTGGTTATGGCGGCCCCCAGTTCCCGGGCGATAATCTGGGCGCTGGTGCCGCCTGAGATGATCTTTCTGCCTGTAAACCCGCAGAATATCCGGGCAAGCTCCTTGTCGCTCTCAGGGCGGAACGGCGGGCCTGTTACCACAAGGAGGTCCCGGGGCTTTCTGAAATAAATGACCCCGCAGGAAATATCGTCTTTCGGTTCGGCGCTGTCAGTATGCTCCGCGGCCAGCACAAGGCTCCGTGCCAAATCGCCGGCGCTGATAAACCGGTCGTTTGCCACAGCCCGCATAATATGGTTCTGCGCGCCCTCTATGCCCCAGCCCTCAGGGAAAGCCGGCGAACCAAGCCCCGCCTGAGTTACGCCGTCGGAAAAAAACACGATCCGGTCCCCGGGGAGCGCGGCGAGTTCTGACAAGAACAGCGTCTCGTTTCTCGGGCCGGTTTTCTTGTTCTTCCGCTCGATAGGCATCCGCGTTTTCTCAAGCTCAAGTATCATATTGTCCCGCAGAATAATAACAGGCGGGTTGTCGTATTCGATAATACGCACCGACATATCCCGCCTCGCGTCCACCAGGGTAAACGTCGCGTATGCCAGCCTCCGCTCGCTGCATACAGGCAGGCTGTTAATGATAATCTCCGCGGCCCGGGAAGCAGGAATATCCATGATCACGAACTTTGATATCATGGTCGCGGTTAATGACGCCAGCACATTCGCCTTAATGCCGCTGCCAAGCCCGTCGGAAAGGGTGGCTATCATCCGGTTTTCAGAGAGGCTTTTCTGGGCTAGAAACACGTCTCCCGCGGCGGACTGGCCTTTTTTTTTCTTCTGGAAATAATCTATCTCGATAAAGATGCCGGAAGCGGGCGCCGGTTCTGCTTGGCTCATTTCTTTTTCCCTCCGGCGCTGTAGGACTCGATGATTGATTGGAGTATGGCCTCGATTTCCGCGGCGTTTTCCCCCAAGAGAAACGCGATCTTCTGTACGGTCTGGACGTTTTTGTCGATTATCTTGCGCGCCCGGGCCACGGTCTTGTCCCGCCGTATCTGGGGCGTGGTAATATCCTCCAGCACCCCTGCAAGGAT
>JAITHF010000177.1 GCA_031280115.1 Spirochaetaceae bacterium
TGCGCTTGCGCTCTTATAATGCAATTTGGGGGCTTTTTTTACCGGCGCTTCATGGTTTGCGGCTCATAGTGCAAACGACGGCTGCTGAAACAGCCGGAGGCTGCCCCCAATCCCCCCATAAAGGCTTCCTGCGCTGCGCCCTTCCGCCATCGAATTCCGCTGAGGCGTTGCTTCTGGGTTGTGACTAAAATTGCAAACCCGCTCACCGCAAGAAGCACGTGAACCCCCCCTTCGGGGGGTGGCGGCTTTTTGTTGTTTGCAGTATGGTGGTGAGGATGGAGGGCTGTATGGCACATTGTGTAGTACCAGAGGCCGAAGCCATACTGGACCGGGAATTTCCGGTGCTGGATAAAGGCTTTGTCCGGCTGGTTGACTATTTAGGCGGGGACCGGCGGGTCGTTCAGGCGGCGCGGGTTTCTTACGGAGACGGAACCAAAAGCTATCGGGAAGACGCGGGGCTTATTGATTATCTTTTGCGGAACCGGCATACGTCGCCGTTTGAACAAGTGGTGCTGACCTTTCACGTAAAACTGCCGGTCTTTGTGGCCCGCCAGTGGGTCAGGCACCGGACCGCCCGCCTCAACGAGGTCTCAGGGCGCTATTCGGTGATGAAAGACGATTTTTACCTGCCGTCTCAAGAGGATACGGCGCCCCAGAGCGCTGATAACAGGCAGGGCCGCGCGGAACAGCCCCTTAGCGCGGAAGCAGCCCGTGCCGCCATCGCCTGCCTTGCCGAGGGGCAGCGCGCGGCGTACACGGCGTATACGAGCCTCCTCAGCCAAGGGCTCGCCAGGGAACTTGCGCGGATAAACCTGCCCCTGTCCCTCTATACTGAAATCTACTGGCAGATTGACCTGCGCAACCTGTTTCACTTTCTGGAACTCAGGCTCCACCCTCACGCGCAAAAAGAAATCCGGCGGTACGCCGAAACGCTGCTGGCTGTTGCCCGGCAGGTGGCGCCGCTTTGTTTCCAGTCTTTCGACCGGCATATACAAGGAGGCGCCTCGTTTTCCCAAGAGGAACTGGCTGAATTGCGCCGCCGCCTTGACGGGGGGCAGGGGAACGGGCTCGCAGGCAGGGATTTGGCGCGGCTTGAAGAGAAATTAAAAAAGAATTAAAGGGCGGCTGCCGGTTGTCTTGACCGGATGTATGTGGTAATGTATATGGTAATATGAAGAAAATAACCTGCATACCATAAGGAGCACCTATGAAAACCACGTTGAACGTAGCGGGAATGTCCTGCGAACACTGCGCTGCCCATGTAACAAACGCGCTTAAAGCCCTCTCAGGAGTGCGGTCCGCAGAGGTAAGCCTGGCAAAGAAAACCGCGCTGGTAGAGCATGAAGAGGGCGTGAGCATAGACGCGCTGAAAGCCGCGGTAACAGAAGAAGGGTATGAGGTAGTTTGACCCGTATCTTGCGGTGCTTCCTGTGCCTCGTTTTATGCGCGGCCTGCTCAAAACCCCGCGCCCCGCTGCCGGCGCCTCTGGCAGCCCAAGCGGGGGAGCCGGCGGCGCCCGCTCCAATGCCCCTTCCCCTTCCCTTTCCAACAGAAGCGCCGGACCCTGCTGCCTTGGATACTGCCCTGGGGCGTATCCTCGGAGACGCCGGCATACCGGAGCAGCTTTCATGGAATATCCTCCGCGCCGCCTCCCAGGGGCCGTCTTTTATTTTGGACGTTCTGGCGGTGCTGGACGGGGACCCGTACCTTAGAGTGCTGGTGGATAAAGCCCACGCCCTGCCCGCCCGGTATGAACCGGCGGACCTTACGGCCCTGGGCGGCGGCTCTTACCGGGTAAGCCGGGCCGGCCTCTTCCTGCGGCATGACGCGGCGCAGGCCCTTGAAGTCATGGCAGCGGCGGCAAAAGCCGGCGGCGTAACCCTCACCGCTTCTTCGGCCTACCGTACTTATGCCTACCAGCAAGCCCTTTACCAGCGGAACGTCGCGCAAGACGGCCAGTACGCTGCGGACAGGGAGTCCGCCCGGGCCGGTCACAGCCAGCACCAGCTTGGGCTCGTGGTGGATTTCGGCTCTATTGATGATTCTTTTGCGGACACTCAAGAAGGCCGCTGGCTCCTTGCCAATGCGGGCAGTTTCGGCTGGTCCCTCTCGTTTCCCGAAGGGTATGAGGAAGTGACCGGCTACCGCTGGGAAAGCTGGCACTACCGGTACGTGGGGCGGGAGCTTGTGTACTTTATCGACACCTATTTCGAGGGCATCCAGCAGTACGCCCTGCAATTCATCTATGCCTGGGAAAAAGCAGGCGGGCTGTAAAGCGGTGTGGGCTTTCTACGCCGCGCTGTCGGCCTTCTTCGCCGCGCTGACCTCGGTTTTGGGGAAAATCGGCGTTGAAAACGTCAACTCCCATCTGGCTGTGGCGCTGAGAACCCTTGCGGTCTTGGGAATGGCATGGGCGCTCGCGTGGATAAGCGGCGCCCGCCTCGCTGCGGTCAGCAGGCGGAGCCTGCTCTTTCTGCTCTTGTCCGGCATAACCGCCGGCCTCTCGTGGCTGTGCTATTATCGGGCGCTCCAGTTAGGGGAGGCGTCAAAGGTGATGCCCGTAGATAAATTGAGCCTTGTTATCGGCATCATCCTGGCCTACGCGGTCTTGAAAGAGCCGGTAACCCCCAAAACAATCATCGGCGCCGGCCTCATCACCATCGGGACCTTCGTATTGATACGCTGAAAATCATACCCGCCACAAGGCGCGCCGTTTATACCCTGCCGGGGTTTTCCCCCAGGGCTTTTGCCGCTTGCTGTATCCGGGGCCAGGCCCCTAGAAGGCCGCTGTAGAGCCCGGCGTCAGGGCAGCCGTTTTCCTCGGCCCGTGCGAAAAGCAGGCGGGCAAGCTCCTTTGCCGCATCCGCTTCCGGGCCGCCGGCTTTCGCGGCAATCCCTGCGGCGCCGCCAACCCCCTGTTCCTGAAACGCTAAAACCATCCTCTGGGCCAGGGCCCAGATTATCGAGAGCGGCGCCGCCGCAAGTTCCTCCCGCGCCGCAAGCCGGACATTTTTCTTATCCTTTTTATCCTTTTTATCCTTTTTAAGGACCCCTTTTCTTATAAGCTCTTTTTCCGACACCCCGTATGGCCGCATAAGGCGGCTTGCCTCTCCGGATTCGATGCTGTTAAAGCCGCAGCCTTGGTGCATCTCCGCGCAGAAGCCGCTTACCGGATCAAGCTCAAGGTCCGCAGGCGCCGGCTTATCAATGAGATAGGGCCGTGCCGCCTCATTGATAAGCCCCAGGGCCGCCTCTGCCTCCAGCGCCGCCCCGTCCGCTTCCAGCACCTGCGTATACCGGCTGTACACCGCCATACCCAGGCCCAAAGCCGCATGGGGCATATCCTCCGGCATAACCCCTGCCGCTTTCAGTTCGCTGAGGCCCGCCGGAAGCTCCCGCTCAAGCGCGTCTTTGAAGGCTGCCCGGGAACAGGGTTCAAGCCCGCGGTCCGGA
Source organism: Spirochaetaceae bacterium (assembly GCA_031280115.1). Classification (GTDB taxonomy): domain Bacteria; phylum Spirochaetota; class Spirochaetia; order Treponematales; family Breznakiellaceae; genus JAITHW01. The sequence continues at coordinate 3,454 of JAITHF010000177.1, forward strand.
CGCTTTCTACAGACAAGCACCGCCGCGGAGGAGCCGGCGCTTGAGCCTCTCCCGCTTGGAGGACGGCCTTTGCGTTCTGCCCGTAAGGGCCAGGCCGCGGTTAGCATAAAACCCGCCTTGCTGATCATGCGGAGCATCCCGGACCATGGGTCTTTTTCGTTTTGTTTATACGGATAAAAAATAGCTGCCGGCGCCGAGCCGGAGGCGGAGGCGGCGATGGCGGCCAAAGCCGCGGCCATTTCTGTTTCAAAGAAAGACCGGGCGCTCCCGCTGCCCCGCCTGTGCCGGTGCGGCGCGGCAACCAGTTCTTTTTCTTTGGGAACCGCCGGGCTCCTGAACAGATCGGGAAATGAATCTCCGAGCATCCGGCGCATCCAGGGGTAAAAGAAGTCAGACAGGTCGCTGTAGATGACATCATTAGAGTAAGGCGGGCCAGTGCATACCATCACATCTTGTACGCCCGCCCCGTCTTGCGCGGGGCCCTGAAACGCCGCGCCCGGAGGGGTTCCGGCAACGGTTGCGCCGATATTACCCACTGCCGCGGCTGTCTCTTCTATTATTTTCCGCTCAAAACCGCCGGGGGAACGGGCAAACGGGTTGGTTTCGGCGAAATCCCATGTCATAGGCATAGCAGGCTGGGGGAACGGGCAGGCTGACCCTTCCTTTTCCTTTGAGGGGAACCACACCCGTACCGAGGCATTCTGGCAAACCGCTTTATCCACCGCGCAGGCAAGGTACACCCCCACCGCTTGAGCGTATTCCTCAGAGCCGCCGTGCTCCTTAACCAGTTCCCGTGCTTCCGCGGCTAAACGGCTTAACTCGGAGAGCATGGCGAGCTGGCGCCCGGTAAAGAGTTTGTCAACCGTATCCAAGCCGTAACGGAGCGCGCTGATGCCGCTTGCGATACTGCCGGTTAATGCAATGGTTGGAAACAGCGGGTTTTTCGGAACCTGCGCCGCGGCGCGCTGGGCGTCATCTGCCGGGACGGAGCGTTTTTTTATTTTCCCCCCCTCTTTTCCCTCTTTTCCCTCTTTTCCCTCTTTTCCCGTTTCTTTCACCGCAAGCGCGGCCATTGCCGCGGACATACGGCCTGCTTTCCCCTGTTCCCTGATATGCTTAACTGATATGGGCGTCCCGCAGGCGGCGCACCGGAAGGCGCCGGGCACCCTCTTAGGCGCCTGCGCCGCGCCGCAGCGCTTCACTTCATAGCGTATCCGCCCCCCCTCAACGACAGGGGCGGCATACACCGCCTGCCCGTCTTCTTTGGGCAGTTCAAAACAGGCTGAAAGGGGCGTTTCTATCCCGCAGCGCGGGTTCGGGCACGGCACGGTCCTGGTCCAGAACCAGGCAAGAACCTCATGCTCCGCGCCGCTGCTGTCTTTGGCGTGAGGGTATAAATGGCCCAGGCGTTTCCGCGCCTCTTCGTGCATCCATCTGCCGTAAAAACGTATATCCGCCGCTAACCCTGCGGCGCCGGCCCATTTTTTTTCATTTTTTTCATTTTTCTCATTTTTCTCATTTCTTCTATAATCCGCCCCCTCCCGCGCCTCAGGGTTGACAGGGGGGTGTTCCGCGAAGGCCCGGGGGTATTCGATCATGGCCTTGGTAATGACCGCCGCCACCGGGTTAAGGTCCCCGGCGTATGTTCTAAGGCCGAGCCTTTGGGCTTCAAGAGGGAGCGAGCCTCTGCCGGAAAAAGGGTCAAGGAACGCCGGCGGCCCGCCGCCGCAGGAGGCGCGTATTAACGCCCGGGCTGTTTCCAAAAGAGGGGCGCTGTGAAACGTGTCCCATATTACCAGATCTTCAATAAACCCGTAGAGTTTTTGCCGGCGGGTTTCTTTTACAGGCGTCAAAGGCGGCCCTCCTGCCGGGGGAGGTTCTTTTTCCAAAGGCGGCAGCAGCCGGTCAATAGCGTCCAGCAACGCCGCAGGCGCCCCTTCCCCGGCGGGATCGTCTATCAGGGACGCGAAAATAACGGCCCTGGCCGCCGCAAGGGGGAGCGGCGCCCACCAGGGGTGGATAGCGATCGGGTGTCCCCGGCGGATACGTTTCTCCTGCTCGCAGGCTCTGCGTATCGCTTCAAGAGGGATCGCGGTTTCAATGAGTTTTTTAGGAGGCATTCCGCCTCCCTCCCCGGGGCGGCCTGTTCATCCGGGGGCGTTCCCGTTCCCTCAAAAGGCGCCTCACCGGGCTCTCCAGGCGGCAGCGGCGCGGCGCAGGAAGCCGTTGGGCGGGGGTTTGGGGCAGCCGGAGGCTGTTTCAGCAGCCGTGGTTTGCACTATGAGCAGGCGAAACAGGACGCGCCGGCAGCCGGAGGCTGTTTCAGCAGCCGTGGTTTGCACTATGAGCCGCAAACCATGAAGCGCCGGTAAAAAAGCCCCCAAATTCTCTTCAAAAGGCGCAGGGAACACTGTATCTGAGCCAACCGGCGCTGTATTTGAGCCAACCGGCGCTGTATTTGGGCCAACCGGCGCTGTATTTGAGTCAGGCGGCGCTGTATTTGAGTCAGGGGACGCTGTATTCGGGTCAGGCGGCGCTGTATTTGAGTCAGGGGACGCTGTATTCGGGTCAGGCGGCGCTGTATTTGGGCCAACGGACATTGTATTTGGGCCACCGGACATTGTATTTGGGCCAACCGGCGCTGTATTTGAGTCAGGGGACGCTGTATTTGGGCCAACGGACATTGTATTTGGGCCAACCGGCGCTGTATTTGAGCCAACCGGCGCTGTATTTGAATCAACCGGCGCTGTATTTGAGTCAACTGACGCTGTATTTGAGTCAACTGACGCTGTATTTGAGCCAACCGGCGCTGTATTTGAGTCATGAGGTCGGTCGTGGGTCGGGTAGGGATAGAGTGTGGCGTACGGTGTAGTTGTCTGTGGGGGGCGGGTGGCTGGTG
>JAITHF010000005.1 GCA_031280115.1 Spirochaetaceae bacterium
TCCTGCGTTGCGCCGCTCACGCCATCGAAGTCCGCTGAGGCGCCGCTTGTGGGTTGTGACTAAAATTGCAAACCCTATCGCAACAAGAAGCACGTGAATCCCCCGCAGGGGGCAAACCCTATCGCAACAAGAAGCACGTGAATCCCCCGCAGGGGGCAAACCCTATCGCAACAAGAAGCACGTGAATCCCCCGCAGGGGGCAAACCCGCTCGCCGCAAGAAGCACGTGAAACCCCCTACGGGGGCAGCCTCCGGCTGCCTGCTATGAGCGGGGACGGGGCCGGCGCGGTATTGCGCGAAAGCGGCTGGTCAGGTATACTCCCGCTCATGGAGTATTCTATGGGCATTGCTGCCGCGCTTTTCGGGCTGGTTCTCTTTTCCGCGTTCTTCTCTGCCAGCGAGACGGCTTTTTCAACGCTGAACCGGATAAAACTGAAAAATCAGGAGGGCAGACGCGCCGCTATGGCGCTGAAACTCGCGGATCAGTACGATAAGCTGCTCTCAGCGGTTTTAATCGGCAACAACATCGTCAACATCGCCGCCTCTTCCCTTGCCACAGTCTTCTTCGTGGGCCTTCTGGGGAGCGCCGGCGTGAGCGCGGCCACCCTGGTTATGACGGTTATCTTGCTTTTTCTGGGGGAAATCTCCCCCAAAACCCTTGCCAAAGAAGCGCCGGAACGAACCGCCGTGCTGTTCGCGCCGCTCTTGAACGGCCTCGTTATTATCCTTGCGCCGCTTAACCGGCTTATGCTCCTTTGGAAGCGCGTGATTATCCGGCTCTTTCGGGTGCAGGGAAACCGGCGGGTCACCGAAGCGGAGCTTTTGACCTTTGTGGAAGAGGCCCGCCAGGACGGGGGCATAAACGAGCGGGAAGAGACCCTTATCCGCCGGACCATCGCCTTTGACGACTTGTGCGCCCAGGACATCTACACCCCCCGGGTTGACGTGTCAGCGGTCCCGGCAGATGCGTCGGTTGAAGAGGTGGAACGGACCTTTCAGGATACGGGCTATTCGCGGCTGCCGGTCTATGAGGAATCGATAGATCATATCATCGGCCTTATCCTGCTTAAAGACTTTTACCGCAGCGTGATAACCCGCGCCCGGCCCCCTGCTTCTATCATATCTATCGTAACGCCGGTGGTGTTTATCGCCAAATCCATCAAACTGCCGCTCCTGCTCAAGACCCTGCAAGACAAGCAGAGCCACCTTGCGGTGCTGGTAGACGAGTTCGGCGGGACTATGGGTATCATTACGATAGAAGACATCCTTGAGGAGCTTGTGGGGGAGATCTGGGATGAGCATGACAAGGTGGAGGAGCCTATTGTCCAGCTTGAGCCGGATGTGTACCGGGTGCTGGGCAAGGCCGGCGCCCAGGACCTGTTCGAGCGCTTCCCCCTTGTCCCCCTTGAAGGCGCGCCGGATGAAAACGGCGGCAAAGCCCGGCATACCACCGTAAGCAACTGGCTTATTGAGCGGTGCGGGAAACTGCCCAAAGAGGGGGAGCCAATCCTGTTCAAAGGGTTTACCCTTATACCCTCAAAAATACACCGCAACCGCATCCTAGAAATCACGCTGAGGCGCGAAGAAAGCCCCTAGGCGGCGCGCCCCCAGGCAGGCGGCGCCGGCGCCGATGTGTATAATCGTGTCCGCTCCGGCCTGCGCCCCGTGAAAGCCGCCGGTTATAAGGCGCGCCCCGTCCCCTTCATCCAGGGCGTACATATAACGGCTCGTCCCGCCGGCCTTGACCGGCGGCGGCGTCTTTAAGACAACAGGGCGCCACACAGGGCGCACCGCCGAGGCGCCGCCTAAGCGCCGGATAAGCGGGGCCCCAAGGAGGTCGAAGGTCATGGACGCGGCCCCGGGGTTTCCCGAAAGGCAGAGCATGATTTTCCCGCCTGCCAGAAAGGCCGTAGCCCAGCCCCCGGGCTTCATGGCTATCCCCCGGAAAAGCGCCTCAGCGTGTAAGCGCTTCCCCACTTCGGGCATGAAGTCCCGGTCCCCTACAGATACCCCGCCGGTGGTGATAAGCCCGTGGCATTGTGCAAGGAGGCGCTCTGCCAGCGCCGCAAGCGCCGCAGCATCGTCCGGCGCAGCCGGCGCGAAACAAGGCTCGGCGCCCAGCTCAAGGATCCGCCCGCCCAGGAGAGCGCGGTTCGAGTCATAGAGTTTCCCTGCCGGCAGGGCCCCGCCTCCGAGGGCTTCGGATGAAAGGACAAGCTCGCTGCCGGTAGAGAGAATCCCCACTTTGACTCGGGGGTACACTGCAAGCGAGGCTGCCCCCTGGCTTGCCAGCGCCGCGATAGAGCCTGGGCCGATACAGTCTCCCTGTGCAAGGAGCTGCTGCCCTGCCTTGATGTCTTCCCCTTTGCGCCGGTAATTCTGATACGCCTTGAGGCTGAACGGAACCTTCACATATTCCTCCCCGTTGTCCGTGGCCTCATAGGGCGCCACGCAGTCCGCGCCCTCCGGCATGGCCGCGCCGGTCATAATCCTGACGCACTCCCCGCGCTTGAGGGCCTTTGCAGGCGGGTCCCCGGCGTACCGGGCGCTGACCACTTTAAGGCGCGCCGGCGTATTTTCCCCGGCGCCTTCAAGGTCCCCGTGGAACAGGGCGAAGCCGTCAAGCGGGGCGTTGTCAAACGGCGGGATGTCAAGCGACGCGGTTATGCCCGCGCCGGCGTACCGCCCCAGACACGACAAGAGCGGCAGGGTTTCTCTCCCCGCTAGCGGGGCGGCGTTTTCAAGCAGGCGCTCAAGGGCCTGGTCCAATGATACTGGTGCCTGTCCGCTCATGGCCTTTTGTTTTCCCCCTTTTCCTCTTTTCCTCTTTCTCTTTAATCTTACAGGAGTTTCCCGTCCTGCTCGATAACCGTGGCGGCGCCTTTTTTATCAAAAGCCCTAATCGTGGGATTCATAACGAGGCCGTCAAGGTGTATGAGGCTTGGGGCGTCTCCGTCGTAGTTGAGCCCTACTGCGAAATGGCAGGTATTAAAGGCTTTCTCGTCTTCAAGGATATGGCCGGTAATCCGGGCCGACGGGTTAAGGCCGATACCGAACTCGCCTATGTTGCGGGCGTTTTGCCGGTAGGTTTCGCTGGTACTGGCAGGGAGTTTCCCGCTCTTTTCATATTCAAGGGCGTTGCGTTCCGCCAGGGTGACGGTTTCAAGCAGGGCCCGGGCCTCGGAGCCGCCTTGAATATCCGTGATAAAGCCCTGTTCAACAGTACAGCGTATAGGCTCGCGAATAATAATATCCGAGTCATAGAGGCTTATGGACCCGTCAAACACGATAACCCCCCGGGCCGTGCGGTTCTCCGGGCTTATAAAGGTTTCCCCTGCGGGCAGGTTGCCGCCGCTCCCGCCTTTCGAGAAGTCCCCGTCGTCGGTCTTGGCCTCCCGCCCCCGCAGCCCCAGATGAATATCCGTGCCGGACGGCGCGGTAATATGCACAGACAGCGCCTGGTCCAGGGTCTTTTTAAGCGCGGCGCACCGTGTTTTAAGCAGGCCGTAGTCAATGGGAACGGTGCGGACGAAGGATTCCAGCGTGGTTGCAGGGGACCAGAAGCCCCGGCAGGTCTGTCCGCCGTACATTTGCAGGTGGAAGATATGGTCGTACTGGGTATCTTTATGGATATAGGGGGTGAGGATGCCCTGTTTGTCTTTTCCCAATTTTTTAGCGCTCAGGGAAACGCATATATCCGGTTTCGCGGCGAACGCGGCAATCACCGCAGGTTCGGCGAAGTCGAGCTGGTTTTTTACCGGCTGGAAGAGGAGCACCGGGCAGGCGCCGGCGCGGTACGCGGCGTCATAGACCGCCTGGGCAAGGAGCATCACATCCGTTTCGGGGTTGCTTATGATAAGGACCTGTTCGTCAGGTTTCACCTTGAGGGAGACTTCAACGGCGATACGCGCCGCTTCTTGCAGTTCTGCCGCAAGCCCGCCTGAAACGGCGCCGGCAAAGGGTAATGGTACTGGTAAAGGCGAAGGAGTGATCATCATACCTTTCATTAAACCCCATACCCCAACATCATGCAACCCCCATAGGGGGATTCAGGTGCTTCCTGCGGTGAGCGGGTCTGCGGGTTTAGTCACAACCCAGAAGCGGCGCCTCACCGCGCTTCGATAGCGCACGGGCGCGAAACAGGTAGCCGTTGGCTGGGGGTTTGGGGGAACTGGTTCCCCCAAATTCTCTTAAAAAGCGCAAGCGAAGCGCAGCGCATAAAAAAACGCAGGGCGGTTGAAAAACTGTGAGAGGGGTAGTATTGTTGTGTTATTATGATGAAACGTAGTAGTATCGCGTTCCCGTTAGGGCGCAGTGTGGCCGAAAACGGCAAACGAAATTGTATAGTATATATGAGTTTATCAAGCCCCTTCCGCCTGAATCCTGCCCTTCTTTAACCTGTTTTCCCCTCTTTTTTCAGGTCTTTTTCCCGACAGGCCAGCGGGTACACACGGTGCCGCAGGGGGTAATCTTTCCGCGTTAGAGGGGCGCATCTTTGCCCCGCGGGGGCATCTCCGCGTTGCGCGGATACATCTCCGCGCTGCGCGGATACATCTCCGCGTTGCGCGGATACATCTCCGCGCCGTGCGGATACATCTCCGCGCCGTGCGGATACCTCCCCGCGCCGCACGGATACATCTCCGCGTTGCGCGGATACATCCCCGCGTTGCGCGGATACTTCTCCGCGCCGTGAAAGCCCCTCTCTGTTCGGTTATGAGCGCTGCGCTGCGCTTGCGCTTTTATAATGCAATTTGGGGGCTTTTTTACCGGCGCTTCTTGTTTCGCGTATTCTTTTGCAAACTTCGCGTAAGGGAACAGCCTCCGGCTGCCGGCGCTTCTTGTTTCGCGGCTCATAGCGCAAACGGCGGCTGCTGAAACAGCCTCCGGCTGCCCCCAAACCCCCAACCAACGGCTTCCTGCGTTACGCTACTGACGCTATCGAATTCCGCTGAGGCGCATCCTTCTGGGTTGTGACTAAAATTGCAAACCCTATCGCCGCAGGAAGCACTTAAAACAGCCTACGGCTGCCGCAGGGGGTGACTAAAATTGCAAACCCTCCCGCCGCAGGAAGCACTTAAAACAGCCTACGGCTGCCGCAGGGGGCGGTCTTCTTCGCGGATTTGGACGCGCCGGATCTTGCCGCTTATGGTCTTGGGAAGCTCAGGGACAAACTCCACTATTCTCGGATACTTGTACGGCGCGGTAGTCTTTTTTACATGGGCCTTCAGCGCCTCTATAAGCTCCTCGCCGGCTTCCCAGCCCTTTGCAAGCACCACTGTGGCTTTCACCGCGGTCCCCCGGTCAGGATCAGGCACGCCGGTAACCGCGCATTCCAGCACCGCCGGATGTTCCAGCAAGGCGCTCTCCACCTCAAACGGGCCTATCCGGTAGCCCGAACTCTTTATCACGTCGTCAGAACGCCCTACAAACCAGTAATAGCCGTCCTCATCACGCCACGCCATATCCCCTGTATGGTACACGCCGCCGCGCCACACGCTTTTCGTAAGCGCTTCGTCTTGATAGTAGCCGTTAAACATCCCCAAAGGCTTCATCCGGCCAGTGCGGATGACAATCTCCCCTTCTTCACCCATGTCGCAGCTCCCGCCGTCTTCCCGCAGGAGGTCGACCTCGTAACACGGCGAGGGCTTGCCCATTGACCCGGGCTTAGGCTCAAGCCACGGGAACGCGCCCATAACCACCGTAAGCTCGGTCTGGCCGTAGGCTTCGCGCAGGGAGAGGCCGGTGGCCGCCTTAAACTGCGCGTAAATCTCAGGGTTAAGGGGCTCGCCTGCGACGCAGCAGCGCTTGAGCGCGGAAAAATCGTACTTCTTCAGGTCCTCTTTCACAAAAAACCGGTAAACCGTAGGGGGCGCGCAAAAAGTGGTAATCCTGTACTTGGCGATAATCTCCAGCATAGCCTGAGGCGCGAACCGGTCGAAATCATACACAAACACCGCAGAGCCGCAGAGCCACTGGCCGTATATCTTGCCCCAGGCCGCCTTTGCCCAGCCGGTCTCGGCTACCGTAAAATGAAGCCCCCCCTGCTCAACCCCCTGCCAGTATTTGGCCGTGAGAATATGCCCCAGAGGGTACACGAAATTATGGCGCACCATCTTGGGAAAGCCTGTGGTGCCGGAGGTAAAGTACAGCAGCATCGGGTCGTCATTGGCCGTGGGAAACCGGCAGGGAAGGGTATCCGGCGCGCTGTCCATAGAGGCGTTGAAATCAAGCCAGCCCTGCGGCGCAGGCGCGGCGCCGCAGGCGCGGCTGGTTGGCGCAACAAGGGCCTTTATCCGCAGGGGGCCCGGGCTTTCCGGGTCTGATTCGTCGATCCTCCGCAGCAGCTCAGGGTCGTCCACGCTGATAATGCCGGCAACAGCCGCGGCGCTCCTGCGGTAGGCGATGTCCTTGGCCGTAAGCAGGTGGGTTGCCGGAACCGCCACCGCGCCTATCTTGTGGAGGGCCAAGAGAATAGGCCAATACTCCCAGCGGCGTTTGAGTATAAGGAGCACCGGATCCCCCTTTCCTATCCCGCAGGCCAGAAGGGTGTTGGCCGCCTTATTCGAGAGGGCTTTCAGTTCCCCGTAGGTGAAGCGCTCCGACCTGCCGGCCTCGTCGCACCAGACCAGGGCCTCCGCGCCGGCTTGGGACAGGGCAAGCCCGTCCATCACGTCATAGGCGAAATTAAAATTATCCGGCGCCTTCACGGTAAAACCGCGGTAAAAATCCTCGTAAGAATCAAACTCAAGGGACGGGGCGTAGCGTTCAAGCATAGACTCTCTCCTTAAAAGATAAAGGCCAGAAACCGCGCCGGGTTTCCGCCCAGGGCTTTCATGCCGTGGGGCTCCTGGGAATCATAATAGATACTGTCCCCCGGGCCGAGCTCAAGCTCCCGCCCCCCGACGGATATAAGGATCCGCCCTTCAAGGACATAATCAAACTCCTGCCCCGGATGGGTGTTGAGGCGCAGGGGCTTTGATTCGGTGTCAGCGCCGGCTTCCACCAGAAAGGGTTCGGCTTTCTTGCGGTGGAAGTTATGCGCCAGACTCCAGTAGGAATACATGGGCCTGCGGCTCACTTCAGGGGCGCCGCCGGCTCTGGTAAGGCAGTATGTTTTGAGTTTCGCCGTCTTGCCGCTCACAAGCTCCGCAAGGTCAACCTTGAAACGCGCGGCGATTTCCACTAACGCGCCTATCGGGAAGTCCGCGCCGCCCTCTTCCCAGCTTTGATAATCCGGGAGCGCGAAGCCCATCTCCTCTGCAAGGTCCCGGGCGCTCAGCCCCTCGATTTCCCGCAGCGCCCGCACCCGCTGTATAATGTCCCGTATTTCTTCCGCCATAGCGTTACCCTCCGGTTTTTTATTGGTATGTTAGAGTTCTTTCAAGCGCCGCAGGTCCCCCATGAGGGCCCTGAAAGCGTCCGGCGTGAGGGACTGTTCCCCGTCGCACAGGGCTGCCTCCGGATTGGGGTGCACTTCCACCATAACCCCGTCGGCGCCGGCGGCAATGGCCGCTTTCGCCAGGGCCGGCACCATCCATGAGATCCCTGCCGCGTGGCTCGGGTCGACCACCACCGGAAGGTGGGTTTCTTTTTTCAGCGCCGGAACAGCTGCGATGTCCAAGGTGTTTCTGGTGTAATTCTCGAAGGTGCGGATTCCCCGCTCGCAGAGGATAATCCGGCTGTTGCCGCCGGCTATAAGGTACTCTGCCGCCATAAGCAGTTCTTTTATGGTGGAGGCAAGCCCCCGTTTGAGCAGCACCGGCTTCCCGCAGCGGCCAAGCTCTTTAAGCAGGGTGAAGTTCTGCATATTACGGGCGCCGATTTGGATGACGTCCACTTCCCGAAACAGGTCAAGGTGGTGGATGTCCATAAGCTCGCTTACCACCGGCAGCCCTGAGGCGCGTTTGGCCTCAAGGAGGAGCGGAAGGCCGTCCCCGCCGATCCCCTGAAAACTGTAGGGGCTTGTGCGGGGTTTGAAGGCGCCGCCCCGCAGGAACCCTGCGCCCGCGTCTTTGACCGCATGGGCCGCGGCGGTTATCTGGGCCGGGCTTTCCACCGAGCAGGGGCCCGCGATAATACCGATATGGCCGGCTCCCACAAGGCGGGCCGTACCGTCAGGGCCTAGGACCTCGATGCAGGTATCTTCAGGGTGAAAGAGCCGGTTTGCTTGTTTATACGGCTCCTGCACCCGTATAACCTTTTCGACCAGATGGTGCGCCCGCAGGGCCTCTTCATCTATGCTGGTGGTGTCTCCCACAAGCCCCAGCACGGCTTGGCTTGCGCCTTGGGAGTAGTGGACGCGGACGCCCTTTTGTTCAAGTTCAGCGGCGAACTGCCGGGTTTCCTGTTCCGGCGTTCCCCGTTTGACCGCAATAATCATAAAAAAATCTCCGTTACCCGTCCATGATACCTCATCTTCCCTCCTTATGATACCCCCTGCGCAGCCGAAGGCTGTTTTAAGTGCTTCTCGCGGTGAGAGGGTTTGCGGTTTTAGTCACCCCCTGCGGGGGATTCAGGTGCTTCTAGTAGCGAGAGGGTTCGCACGTTTAGTCATAACCCCGAAGGATGCGCCTCAGCGGGCTTCGATAACGCACGGGCGCACCGCAGGAAGCCGTTGGTTGGGGGTTTGGGGGCAGCCGCAGGCTGTTTCAGCAGTCGCCGTTTGCGCTATGAGCCGCGAAACATGAAGCGCTGATAAAAAAACCCCCCAAATTCTCTTAAAGAGGCGCGCAGCGCCGATAAATCATTATATACTAATGATTTATATGGGGACAGGATAGTTTATTTTGGATACAAAATAAGTTTTCTTGGATACAAAATAAGTTTCTTTGGATACAAAATAAAGTTTCTTGGATACAAAATAAGTTTCTTTGGATACAAAATAAGTTTCTTTGGATACAAAATAAAGTTTCTTGGATACAAAATAAGTTTTCTTGGATACAAAATAAGTTTTCTTGGATACAAAATAAGTTTTCTTGGATACAAAATAAGTCACTTTGGAACCCAAAAAACGCCGCCGCATCCTCTTCAAGCCCTCGGAGAGGGTTTACAGCGTTCTGCTGGTGTGGTATGGTGGCCCAAGGGGGATTTATGTATGATTGATAAACCTGCGCTGCGAAAAGAAATAAAAGGGCGGCTCAAAGCGCTTCCCGCCCAACAGTTTTATACCGAAGGGGTACAGGCCGCCGCCCGTATCCGGAGCCTGCCCCAGTGGGAGAGGTACAGCACCATGCTGCTCTTCTTGAACGATCCGCTGGAAATCGACACTGCGCCGCTTCTTGAAGGGGCGCTGGCGGACAAAAAACAGGTCTTTGTGCCTAAAACCGTTGACGCCCATACAATCCGCTTCTTTCATATCTACACGCCTTCCGGCCCCTGGCGGTACGGGGCGTTTGATATTCGGGAGCCTGAGACGGACAAAATCGAGGACGCCCTTAAAAACGAGGACTTTCCGGCGCTGGTGCTGGTGCCGGGGGTGGCGTTTGACCGGAAGGGCAACCGTATGGGCCACGGCAAAGGCTATTACGACCGGTTCCTTGCGAACCTTGACGAACAGGGTCTCCCGAATTTTATGCTGGGGCTGTGTATGGACTGCCAGATCGTGCCTGAAATCCCTACTGAAGTTTGGGACAAAAAGATGCAGTCCCTCTGTACGGGCTCGGAGTTCATCCCCCTGTAAAGATGCGGGAACAGGGGGGTTTCCTCTGAGTTAAAACTCGGCGCTTTCGGCTGTCTCAAACTCCCGCAGGATCTGCGGGTCCGGCGCCTTGGTGCAGAGGCTTACCGCGAAAATAGCCAGCGAAGAGATGATAAACGCCGGCAGAAGCTCGTACACGCCGAAAACGCCGCCGGCTTTGCTTACCCACTCCTTCCAGATAATGACCGTAACGCCCCCTGAGAGGAGGCCCGCAACGGCGCCTGCCAGGGTGGCGCGTTTCCAGAACAGGGAAAAGAGCATGAGCGGGCCGAAAGAGGCGCCCAGCCCGGCCCAGGCGTAAGAGACGATCCTAAAGATAGACTGGCTGCCGGAGAGCGCCACTATTACCCCAAAAACCGTAACCAGCAGCATGGTAATCCGGGCGACCCACATAACCAGCACTTCCCCGGCGTCTTTCTTAAACAGCCCTTTGAAAAGGTCGTTTGCCACGGCTGACGAGACGATGAGCATATACGAGTCAGACGAACTCATAGACGCCGCCAGAATCCCTGACAGGACCAGCCCCGCCGCAAGGGGCGGAAAGAAATCCCGGGACAGGTGGAGGAAAACCGTCTCCGCGCTTCCCGCTGTGGTGAGGAGCCCGGGAAAGACCGCCCTTCCAAGCAGGCCCAAAGAAACCGCGGCAAAGAGGGAGATAACGCACCAGGTAAGCGCGACCCTGCGGGACTCTTTTATTTTGCCGGTGTTTTGGATGGCCATGAAGCGCACCAGCACTTGGGGCATACCGAAATAGCCCAGGCCCCAGGCCAGGCAGGAGACGATATTTAAGAAAGAATAGTCCGCGCCCGCGCCGAACAGGGGCTTTCCTGCAATAACCTGCTGGACGGCCTTGGCAGAGACCGGGTTTCCCGCCGCATCGAGCGGGGTGGCCACGGCGAAGATGTCGAGAAAGCGGGGGAAATCAGCCAGAACCGCGCCTGCCCCTGCAAAGCCGCCGACTCGCAGGAAGCCTACGGCCAGCACGACGAGAATCGCGCAGACCATCAGTATTCCTTGAATAAGGTCGGTCATGCACACGGCCATGAACCCCCCCAGCAGGGTATAGGCGATAACAATCACCGCCCCCATGACGACCATAGCGGTATAGTAATCTTCCGCGCCGAAGATATAGCCGAAGAGTTTGCCGAAGGTTACGAACTGGGCGCCTACATAAATCGAAAAGAAGACCAGGATCATCACCGCGGCGCAGGCCATTAAAATCCGCCTCCTGTCATGGAAGCGGTTGCTGAAGAAATCCGGCAGGGTAATCGCGTTGCCTGCTGTTTGGGAATAGGCCCGCAGGCGTTTTGCCACCAGGCGCCAGTTAATCCACGTTCCCGCCGCAAGCCCCAGGGCCGTCCAGAACGCTTCGCCTGATCCGGTAAAATACGCCACCCCCGGCAGCCCCATGAGGAGCCATCCGCTCATATCCGACGCTTCCGCGCTGATAGCCGCGACCCAAGGCCCCAGCCCCCGTTTTCCCAGAAAGTATTCTTCTGGATTGTTGTTGCTTTTTCGGGCGTACCAGAGCCCTATAGCGATCATAACGACCAAGTAGGCGCCAATACCTATAAGCATCTGCGGTCCTGCATTCATGTAGTCACTCCTTTATGCGGCCTCTGCCGGTACTGTTAAAGTTACATTAAAACATAATACTACGCCCTCCCGCCTAAACACAACCCCCGAAGGGGGTTCACGTGCTTCCTGCGGTGAGCGGGTTTGCACGTTTAGTCACAACCCCGAAGCGGCGCCTCATCGCGCTTCGATGGCGTTAGTGGCGCTGCACACGTCGCACTGGTTGGGGGTTTGGGGGAACTGGTTCCCCCAAAAACTCTTAAAAGAGGCGCGAAGCGCCGATAAATCATTATAACACAATGATTTATGCGGGGACAGGATAGTTTTTCCGGTTCACCGGGGAACTTTTCCGGTTCACCGGGGAACTTATCCGGTTCACCGGAGAACTTGTCCGGTTCACCGGAGAACTTGTCCGGTTCACCGGAGAACTTGTCCGGTTCACCGGAGAACTTGTCCGGTTCACCGGAAAAACCGGTGTTCCTGCCATGCTTTGTTATAATATTAAAAATTACCGGCGCTTCGCGCCTCTTGAAGAGTTTTTGGAGGGTCATAGACCCTCCAAACCACCCACTAAGGCTTCCTGCGTTGCGCCGCTCACGCCATCGAATTCCGCTTTGGCGCAGTGTGAGGGTTGTGACTAAACCCGCAAACCCGCTCGCCGCAAGAAGCACGTGAATCCCCCGCAGGGGGTGAAACAGCCGCAGGCTGGGGGGTGGCG
>JAITHF010000011.1 GCA_031280115.1 Spirochaetaceae bacterium
CGGGGACAGGATAGTTTTTCCGGTTCACCGGCAAACTTATCCGGTTCACCGGCAAACTTATCCGGTTCACCGGCAAACTTATCCGGTTCACCGGCAAACTTATCCGGTTCACCGGCAAACTTATTCGGTTCACCGGAAAACTTATTCGGTTCACCGGCAAACTTATTCGGTTCACCGGCAAACCTATTCGGTTCACCGGAAAAACCGGTTTTCCTGCCATGCTTTGTTGTTATATTAAAAATTATCGGCGCTTTCGCGCCTCTTTGGGAAGAATTTGGGGGAACCAGTTCCCCCAAAACCCCAACCAGTGCGACGTGTGCAGCGCCCGTGCGCCATCGAATCCCGCTGAGGCGCATCCTTCAGGGTTGTGACTAAAATTGCAAACCCTCCCGCCGCAAGAAGCACGTGAATCCCCCGCAGGGGGTTGACTGAATGATACGGCGCAGGTAGTATTGGGAAAATAATAAAGAGAGGAACACATGGCACACAAGATTCCTACCCGCCTCTATTTGGCGGAAGATGAAATACCCCGTTACTGGTATAATATACGCGCTGATATGCGGGAAAAGCCGGATCCCATCCTGCACCCCGGAACCCTGCGCCCCGCGTCTTTCCAGGACCTTACCCAGGTATTCTGTAAAGAATCAGCCGCCCAGGAGCTTGACGGAGAAACAAGGCTCGTCGAAATCCCCCAAGGGCTCCAAGACTTCTACAGAGCGTACCGCCCGTCGCCGCTGGTGCGGGCGTACTTTCTCGAAAAAGCCCTGGACACGCCGGCGGAAATCTACTACAAGCACGAGGGAACCAATACGTCCGGTTCCCACAAACTGAACTCCGCGGCGGCTCAGGCGTTCTACGCGAAAGAAGAGGGGCTTTCCGCCCTTGCCACTGAAACCGGCGCGGGGCAGTGGGGCTCCGCGCTTGCTATGGCCTGCGCGTTCTTCGGCCTGGGCCTCACAGTCTACATGGTCAAAATAAGCGCCGAACAGAAGCCGTACCGCAAAGCCCTCATGGAAACCTACGGCGCCGAACTTATCCCGTCCCCGTCGGACACCACCGAAGCGGGCCGGCGCATCCTGTCCCAGGACCCGCATACCTCAGGTTCCCTGGGGTGCGCTATTTCAGAAGCCATAGAAAAAGCGGTCAGCACCAAAAGCTGCCGCTATGTGCTGGGCAGCGTGCTTAACCACGTGCTCCTCCATCAATCCATCATCGGCCAGGAGGTCAAGGCAGCGTTTGATAAATACTGTATTAAGCCGGATATTATTATCGGGTGCGCCGGCGGGGGATCGAACTTAGGGGGCTTAATCGCGCCGTTCATGGGGGAGAAACTGCACGGAGCGTCCCGGACGCGCTTTATCGCCGTTGAACCCGCCTCCTGCCCGTCCTTTACCCGCGGGCGCTACGCATACGACTTCGGGGATACTGCCAAGACCACGCCGCTTATTAAGATGTATACCCTGGGGAGCGGCTTTATCCCCTCAGCCAACCACGCAGGGGGGCTGCGCTATCACGGCATGAACCCGACCCTCTCCAAGCTGTACCATGACGGGCTGCTTGAGGCCCGGGCCGAGACCCAGCGCGACGTGTTTGACGCTGCCGCGGCCTTTGCCAAAACCGAGGGCATCCTGCCGGCGCCTGAGTCCGCCCATGCGATTAAGGCGGCGGTTGACGAAGCCCTTGCCTGTAAAAAGGCCGGCGAGAAAAAGACCATACTCTTCGGCCTCACCGGAACAGGCTATTTTGACATGACCGCCTATATGTCGTATAACGCCAAAACCATGACCGATTATATCCCTACAAATGCGGATCTGGAAAAAGGCTTCGCCTCCATCCCGCCCCAGCCGGAACCCTAAGAAGGCGGGCGCTTCCGGGCGCCTGCCCCCATCCGTCCGCGCCCCCCGAAGAGAGGGGCGGGGCGGCTCTCTATCCGCTTTCCCCCGTTCATGCGCCGCCCTCCTGTATGGGGGGCTATACTTTAAACTTCTCGATTTCCGCCATAAGCCCTTCTATGTTGTGCTTGTTCACAAGCCCGATCTCCTGAACCCGGGTGGTGGCGATGCTTATCTGCTCGATGCTGCTTGTCATCTCAATGACCCCGTTGTTGACTTCATTGGTCAGCGCCATAAGATGGCGGCTTGCGCTCACAATCTCCGTGCTGTTCCCCCGCATACGGGAGGAACTGTCCGTTACGTTCTCGGTTACGGTGTTAAGGGTCTCCACCACCGACAGAATCTCACGGTTCCCGATTTCCTGCTCCTCCATAGCGTTCTTAATCTCGTCAGTCTGGGACGAAACGGTTTTTACGCCCGTATCAATGCGCTCAAACGTGGAAAGCACAAGCTGGGTGGCGCCGCTTATCTTGTCAAGAGACTCCTTGATTTTTTTAAGCACCGCAGAAACCATCGCCGCCTGTTCGCTGGAAGACTCGGCGAGTTTTCTAATCTCGTCTGCCACCACCGCGAAGCCCTTGCCCGCTTCCCCGGCGTGGGCCGCCTCGATCGCCGCGTTCATGGAGAGGAGGTTGGTTTGGCTCGCGATGTTCTGCATCACCGCGTTTATCTCCAAAAGCCCCTCTGATTCCCTTGCCACGTCCTGCAAGTCCTGGGAAACCTCAAAGAGCCCTGAGCGCCCCTTCTCGGAACTTTCCGCAAGGTTCCGCATATCCTGCTCATTGCGCCCCAGGGTATGGGTTACTGCGGCGATATTCGCGGCCAGCTCTTCTATTGCCGACGAAGAGCGCTGGATGTGGGACGCTTGCAGCTCTATGCTGCCGCTCAGTTTGTCAATCTGTTCGGTAATGCCCCCCACTTCGGTATTGGCTTTTACCGTGCTGTCAAGCTGTTCTTTGGCGCGGCTCTGGATGCTCTTAGAACTGCCGGCAATATGTTCCAGCGCGGCCACGCTCTCCACGGTCATGGACGAAAGCTCGTTCCCCACGTCCGAGAGCGCGTTGGTCCGTTCTTTAATGCCCGCCACAAGGTCCTTAATGCCTTCTTTCGTGGTATTAAGGAGGTTTACCATGTCCCCGATCTCGTCTTTGCTTTCAGCGTGGATTTCATGGGTAAGGTCCCCTTGGGCCATTGTTTCGAGCATCTTGAATACCTGTTTCACCGGCCTTGTTATCATGTGGGTAATAAAAACCCCCAGAAACACCGCCATCACC
>JAITHF010000014.1 GCA_031280115.1 Spirochaetaceae bacterium
ATGAGGTCAACAGAAATACTTACGCCGGCATACCTTACGTTATCATTAACCATTATAACCGCGCCGCCGGGCGAAAGAACGCGATAAAGTTCATAAATAACGCAAGACATCTCATAAAAATAGCCTTTCACCATTCGTGGAATACCATTATTATTTAAGGTTTTATTTTCTTTTTTTAAGTAAAGGTATTCAAGTATTTTTTTCAGCAACTCGTGATTTTTGCATATTGATAAGGGAAATATCCACGCTGGATTTAAACCAAGTAAATCTTTTTCACGATTTTCAACTGTACAGCTCAACATTTCCTGCCGCAGTTTCAAAAGCTGTATTTCATCAACGCCAAGCATAGCCAGTTCAAGGGCATAAGTCCTTGTGTAATCGTAACGGTTACAATACGGTGGGGAAGTTATCACTAGGTCGATACTGTTTTCGGGAAGGCGCGGCAATTCCTGCAAGCAGGAACCGCCAATAATAGATAATCGTCCTTTTTTTATTGATGGTGTTAAAAAATCAAATAAATCATGTGCGCTTTCTCCTTTTACATCTTGAATTATTACTTCAAGTTTTTCCGTTATTGCGTCATTGAAGTTTTTTATTTCATCTTTGTTAAAAGGCAATGCGCCCCAGCAACGGCCTGAACGCTGATCCCAACGCAAATATTGACCGTCTTTACGGGTAAAACTAATGCTTTCAAGGATACAAAGCAACGCAAGTAATAATACTGTTTGAACATTCTCATTTTCTTTTTGCATACAGGAAAGATATTTTTTTATTAAATCATTATTTTCTGGTGAATATGCGCCTTCAGTAATTTTAAGAACCGTAAAGTCAATTTTTCCACGGTGTTCTATCCAAGGCTTTTTATTTTTCCATTGTATAAGCGTTTCAAAATCATCATTGGAAAAATAATACAATAAGTTACGCGCTTTTATAATATGCTGTCCTATTGGTAACAATTCAATACCGATCGCGTCAATTCCTGAATCGCTTGCACAAAAAAGTGTCGCGCCGCTTCCGGCGAAAGGATCTAACAATTTTTTTGTGGTATCAATATCATGCTTGCGTATATAATACTCAACTAGATGCGCGGAAAACCCCTCTTTATATTTATACCAGCGGTAAAACGGAACGGTCTTATTTGCCTGAAAACTTACAATCTTTCTGTTTAATATATGGTCAATCCGTATATACGGCTGATACGTCCCTTCAAGAGCCGAATCCAGCGCTGTTATTTTATCAATGAAAATAGCGTCTCCCGTTACGGGTTCAGCACTATCAAAAGCCGCTTTGCTCATATTCGCTATCTTATCCCTGTCTTACGCTCCCGCTCTCCAAGAGCCAAAATCGAGTCCTTTAGTCCTGACACGTTCTCTGAGCCGCCGCTTCTATTTTGACCGCGCGACCTGCTACTCTAGGGGCGGGTAATAGCCGGTGCTGTCTCTGCCTGAGCGCTCCATAAGGTATACTTCCGCTTCTACCGGCAGGTAAGCCCTGCCGAAATCTGTAGGGAGCTGGGATCGGTAACTGAGGATATAGGAACCGTTGGGACGGGAAGCGATGCTTTTAACGGCCCGGCCTATGCCGGAAGGCCGGTACAGGGGCATGACCTCTCCGCCGGTCTGGCCGCAGAGATACCGGATTTTCTCGTCCGCCGCCTGGCCCCCCACAATCACCGCGTGGAAAACAATGCCGTTATTCGCGAGATACGCCCCAAGCTCCGCTAGGCTGTACTGCTCAAACGCCAGCTCTCCCAGATCGCCGGCGCCCACGAACAACACCGCCCGCTTTTTCTCGCCTGCAAGAAGGTCAGTGGCGGCCAGGCGCAGGGCCAGATCAAAGCGCCACCGCGGAGTATAGGACGCGGCGTTTCCCCGGGCCGCGGCGGACACCCCGTTGGCTATCCGTTCTTTAACCGGCTGTTCACCGGCTGAAACCAAGGAAACCACGCTGCCTGAGAAATTGTCCACAATGTCCCGCATGGCCCTGACAAGGTCTTCCTGTAAGGCTGCGGTGCGTTCTGAGCGCTCCATAAGAACCGCTATATCAGCGGTTTCCGACCGGTAGCCTGCGCCCAGAAAATTCTGCTCTAAAACAGCCCGCCCCTTCTCGCTTAACAGAAAGTTCCCGCTGTCAAGGCCCACAATGGGGCGGCGGAGCCGGTCTTCCACTGAAATCTCTACAGTAACCAGCGGGAAGCGCTCGGAAACGACCCGGTCTATCTGCACGAACAGCCCCGAAGCCATATCGGTAAAACGGGTCATCACTGAAACCTCGTGCCCCTGAAAATTGGCCGCCACGATATTGCCGTTCCGGTCGATTTCGGCGCTGACGATCCGCACGCCCGCATTACCCGCCACGCCCAGCTCCCGAATGACCGCCGAGTTCACGTCAATAGCCATAATCCGGTTGGTGTCCGCCACAAGGAGCCTGCCGTCAGAGAGAAATTTAAGGCTTTCCGGCCCGGCCAGCCCCTCTTTGACCAAAACGCCCAGATACGCCCCGTTGCCGTCAAACATATAAATCTGTTTGGCTGCCCCGTCAGCCGCATACACCCGCCCGTCTTTGGCAGCGATGCCTGTGGGGGAAAGAAATCCCTGAAAGCCCGGGCTTTTAACGCCGAAGGAAAGGATAAAGGCCCCGTCTGGATCGAATTTGGAAATCCGCCGGTTCCCGTAATCCACCACATAGAGATACCCCGCCTCGTCTACCGCAAGGTTTTGGGGCCCCACAAACTTCCCGTCTTCCCGCCCCTTGGACCCGATGTAATACTGCCAGTCCCCGTTACGATTAAGCACGCTCACCCGTCCGCCCCGGTATTCTGAGAGGAACATCCTGCCGTCGTTTCCCCGCACGAGATCATAGGGGCGGTCGAAGCCGTTAAGGGGCCCCCGCTGGCGCTGGCGGATGACGCCGTTGACATCGACCCGCACCAGCTCATTGCTTCCGTAGGCCACGATCCAGGCGCTCCCGTCTTCCACCGGCAAAACCGCCGTGGGGTGCTGGTAATAAATCATGCCGTCAGACCTGCCCGGATACCTGCCTGATTCCACATACCGGACCCCGTCTTCCACAATGGGAAGGAGGCTGCGCCGGTTCCGCACGGTTTCGATACGGCTGTTAAGGAGCAGCACTTCTCCTGATGAGGGGGTATATCCGGCCACTGCCGAGCGCCATTGCCTTAGAGCGGTTTCTTCCAGACCGGACCGGTAATAGGCCCTGCCAAGCCAGTCGAGAATAAGGGGCTTTCCCGGGCTGAAAGAAAGCGCCCGCTCAAACGAGAGGACCGCCTCGTTAAAAGAAAAGCGGTTGTAGGCTTGGACTCCCACGCGGAATTCTTCTTGGGCGTACAGGGCGTTTATATCAGTACCGCTGTAAGGCTGCTGGGCTTGGAGAAATCCTGAGGCTAGAAAAAAGCACCCGCATATCACCCGCCGCAGGAGGGATCCCCGGCGGATGACATCTAAACGGCTCATCCAGCCTCTCCTGCGACAATTTTGATGTGGTTCCTGATTTCTTTTTGCTGGGGCGCCAGGTCCAAAGCCCGCCTGAGCCAGTTGACCGCTTCGGTAGCGTTGCCGTTTTTGAAATAGGCCCATCCGAGGGAATCAAGGTAGGACGGGTTCTTGGGATTCATATCCACCGCTTTTTTGCAAAACAAAAGCCCCTTCTGCACGTCCATAGCCGTATCCACCAGAATATAGCCCAGGCCGTTTATGGCGGTGGCGTTGCTGTTATCCATCTGGAGCGCCTTTTTATAGAGATCAACCGCTTTTTGGTACTGCCGCTCGGACCAGGCGGTATACGCCAGAATAGTGTAGAGCTGTACGGACTCAAAGCCTGTTTCCCCCAGGCGCGCAAGCTCGGACTCCGCCATCTTCACCCGCTTGGTAATAACGTAAATATATGCCAGCGTTATCCGGCACTGATAGACCCGCAGGGTGTCATGCGAGCCGGTTACCACCTGTTCCAGATAGAGGAGCGCGTCGTCAAACTGCTCCAGTTTCGTATAGCATAATCCCATATAATATGCCAGTTCCTCGTTCAGCGTTTCTTCTTCGGGCTTTGCCTTCTCAAGCGCCGAAAGAAACTCTTGAAGCGCCATGTCCCAGCGCTTTAGATTAAAAAGCCGTATGCCTTCCTGTATTGTTCCTATCACGGTAATCCTCCCTCTTTATAGATTAAAAAATATGGCCCGCCTTATCAGTATGGCCAGGTATCCTCAAGGCCGGGGGGACACGCCCGCATATTCAGGCGCGCACGGGCACTGGTCATGGCGCACCACCGGATGAATAAACACAGGGCTTACGGATACGAGGTTGCGCGCCACCGCGTCCCCGTCCGAGCCTGCCTCCGGCTTCGTGATAATATCCCCGAAATTAACCAAACCGTATTTCCGCCCGTCCCGGGACTGAAACAGTTCAAGGCTGTCCTCGTACCGCCGTAACGACGGAAAGGTGGTGGCTACCCCGCCGGTTTTCGGGGCATTGGGGATATTCACGTTGATAAACGTGTCCGCCCTCCAGAGCCCTGCGAGCCACCCAAGGCGCTCCACCGCGAAATCCACGGTTTCTTTCCAGTAAAAAGGCGGCTTTCCCACAAGGGAGAGGGCTATTGCCGGAATACCGTACAATGCCGCTTGGCGGGCCGCGGCGGCGGTGCCGGAATAGAGAATGTCCGTGCCGATATTCGCCCCGGCGTTGATGCCTGAAACCACCAGGTCCGGCTTAACCGGCAAGGCGCCAAGCACCGCCAGCATCACGCAGTCCGCCGGCGTTCCCGAACACGCCCATGAGCGCTCCCCCCGCTCGCTAAGGCGCAGGGGGCCCGCCAGAAACGAGATGGCCTGGGACACGCCGGAGCGGTTTGTGTCCGGCGCAAGCACGTACACCTTATGTTCCGCGCGCCTCCGCAGGCCCTCGGCAAAAGAAACCAAGCCTTCGCCGTCTATTCCGTCGTCATTTGTCAGTAGTATATTCATAAACCTCACGCGCTCCGCCCAGCCCCGGAGCCGCGGCGGATTTCCTGTGAAATCCAGCGCTTCCGCCGCAGCCTGCGGGGCTCCTCTTAATAATTATCTACATAATTACGATTTACTTTAGATCTTACCTCGCGATAATCATCTCAAGAAGCGCGGGTATTTTTGAAGTTGTTATTATTTTATTATATTTTATATTTCAGCGCTTTCAACAGGGTCTTCTTCGTCCAAGATAAGGCGGGCGGGCGGTCCAAGGCAGGCTTCGTACACGACGGGATGAAAGCCGAATATCCGCTCGTAATCGTCAAGGCGGCGCCGGTATTCATCTTGGGCGCGTTCCTGTAGGAATGTGTAGGTGCAGCCGCCGAACCCGCGGCCTGTCATGCGGGAGCATAAGACCCCGTCGATTTCTTGGGCGCGTTTAATCAGCCAGTCAATCTCCGGGCAGGAGACTTCGTAGAGGTCCCGCAGATTTTCTTGGGAATGGGTAACCGCTCTGGCAAACGACAGGGGGTCGTTTCGCGCAAGAGCTTCTGCGGCTTCCCGGACTCTCTTCGCCTCATTGATAATATGGGCGCTCCGGCGCCGGATGTTTTCAGAGAGGCCGCCTCTGAAGCCTGTAAGTTCCGGCGCCTCCACTTCCCGCAGGCTTGAGCGGGGCTTTTTCCTGTTCAGGATCTCAAGCCCTTTTTTTATGTCCCGCCTTCGTTCACGCAGCTCCTCTTCCACGCCGGCCCGGGGAACCCGGGAATCCGTAAGCAGCAGCGTATATTCAGAGAGGGCCGAGGCGACCGGCGTGAGCGACATGGTTGTTTCATCGCTGAGGATAAACGTGTCTTTTTCAGCGTTCAGGGCGATAAGATAATCCATAGGGGGCGGGGCTTTGCCGAAAAACATTTCTTGAGCCCCGGCGAGTTCGATGAGGAGTTCGTTATTATCAAGGGGGACGCCCAGAAACTCCCGCAGCGCCAGGGCCGCGGCGATCTCGACGGCTTGGGAAGAGCCGAGCCCCACGTGCTGGGGAATATCGCCCCACAGGGTGAAGTTAAGCCCTTTTACGGGGCAGCCCAGTTCCACGAACAGAGAGACCGCGGCTTTGATATAATTTGCCCACCGGTCTTCCCGTTTATATTTGAGATTAACAAGGGAGGCGCGTTTGCGTTCCTGGGCGTTGGCGGCGTAAAAGCGCAGGGAGGCATCTTTGCGGGAACTGACGGCCACGCGGACGCGCCGGTTGATAGTTGAAGAGAGGAACAGCCCGGCTTTGGGTTCGCCGTGTTCTCCCAGGAAGTGTATTCTGCCGGGGGCTTCGGCGATAACTACCGTTTCGGATCGGTCGGCGTCTAAGTCGTACTCTTTACGATGGATGGAACCGACATACAACATTATTAACTCCTCGCTGCGAACTGTGATATTACCACACGATTACCAACCTTTTACTTTTTACTTTCTTTACTATACCACCAATCATCCTCTACGGTCAAGAAACCCCCTGCGGGGGGTTCACGTGCTTCTTGCGGCGGGAGGGTTTGCAATTTTAGTACAACCCAGAAGCGGCGCCTCATCGCGCTTCGATAGCGTGAGCAGCGCAGGAAGCCTTGAGTGGGGGTTTGGGGGAACTGGTTCCCCCAAATTCTCTTTAAGAGGCGCGAAGCGCCGATAATTCGTTATAACATAATGATTTATACGGGGACAGGATAGTTTATTTTGCTGGCAAACAAACTTATTTTGCTAGCAAATAAACTCACTTTGCTAGCAAAGAAACTTGTTTTGCGTGCAAAAAAACCGGTTTTCCTGCCGTGCTTTGTTGGTATGTTAAAAATTATCGGCGCTTTCGCGCCTCTTAAAGAGAATTTGGAGGGCTTTTTTACCGGCGCTTCATGGTTTGCGGCTCATAGTGCAAACGACGGCTACTGAAACAGCCGGAGGCTGCCCCCAAACCACCCCTAAAGGCGACGTGTGCAGCGCCGCTAACGTTATCAAAGCGCGCTGAGGCGCCGCTTCGGGGTTGTGACTAAACGTCCGAACCCTCCCGCCGCAAGAAGCACGTGAATCACCCGCAGGGTGTGAAACAGCCTCCGGCTGCCCGCAGGGGGCGCAGGGTGTTTGATTTTGATAAGCCAGCTCGTAAAATGGAAGTATGGGAAAGAAAAAAGTCACGGCCCTTGCCGCGGCAATGCTCTCCGCCGCCGCGCTCCTTGCCGCCGAAAGTACGGCCAACGGCTTCTTTTATGCCATCAACAACGGGCAAACCATCACCATCACCGGCTATTTCGGGGATCTTGCCAGCCTTGTTATCCCTGAACGCATACAAGATATGCCGGTAACAGCCATCGGTAACAGCGCGTTTATCCGGTGTGCGCGCCTCACCAGCATTACTATCCATGCCTCTATAGATACCATCGGGGAATAGGCGTTTATGGGATGTGAAAACCTTACGACTATCATCGTGGACAAACAAAACCCCGCCTACGCCAGCGTTGGCGGCGCGCTTTTTGACAAAGCCCTTGAGACCCTTATAGCCTGCCCCGGAGGAAAAACCGGCGCCTACGCCATTCCCACGTCGGTCATTGCCCTGGGCGCCGAATCCCTTGCATAGTGCGGTAAACTGACCGGCGTTGCCATCCCCAACTCGGTTATTACTATAGGAAGGCGGGCGTTTGCCGGATGCAGGAACCTTGCCAGCGTGGCAATCCCTCCGTCGGTCATTGTCATCGGCCAGGCCGCCTTCTTCCGCTGCGACGGCTTTGCGCTTGCCGCCCTCTCAAACCGTACCGCCATAGGGGAGCGGGCGTTTCCCTCACAGACGCGCCTTGCCTGCCGCGACTAGGGGGATGAGGGGGCGGCAAAATGCCAGACCGGCGTTGAAAGGGCCGGCGGGAAGGGGTTTTCCCGCCTGAAGTCTGGAAGCGCGCCCGGGTCCGGCGCCAAGTCCTGGCAAAAGCCCTCGTCTATAGCAAATTCCCGCAGCCAGCCAACCAGCCGCTCGTATTCCCGCCCGTTTAGGGGGCGTTTAAGCGGCGCGTTCCCTGCCGGCGTGTACTGGGACATCACCGAGAGGAGCGCCCGCCCCTGCCAGCGGTCCGCGAAACAGCGGAGCACCGCCCTGCTTGCGGCAAGCAGCCCCGGGAGCGCAAGGTGGCGTATGATCACCCCTGAAACCAGCAGGTTGTTCTTAAACCTAAGAGGGCTTGCCTGTATCATCCGCTCGATTGCCTGCGGCGCCCTTTCAGGGTAGTCAGGCGCGTTGAACAGGCGCCGGCTCACGGCGCTGTCAAGGGTTTTAAGGTCCGGCAGATACCCGTCTACGGCGCCTTCCAGCAGGGACAGGGTTTCGGCCCGCTCATAGGCGGATGAGTTCCACAGGGCCGGGATGGCCAGCCCTTGGGCCCGGGCGCAGGCGATTCCCGCGGCCAGCGCCGGCGCCGCGTGGCTTCCGGTTACGATGTTGATATTCTCCGCGCCCCGGGCCTGCAATTCGAGGCATATACGGGCAAAGGTTTCGGTTGATACCTCCCGCCCCATGCGCTCCCGGGAGATCTGGGCGTTCTGGCAGAAGGGGCAGCGCAGGTTGCAGCCTGTCACAAAGACGGCGCCGGAGCCGCCTGCGCCGGTAACAGGCGGCTCTTCCCCGCGGTGGATAACCGCGGCGCCGAGGCGGAGCGCGCTGGTTTCCCCGCAGTACCCCTGTTCCCCTGCGGCGCGGTTTACCCCGCAGTTTCGGGGGCAGAGCCGGCACCGCGCATATTCTTCTTGTTCTTGTTCTTGTTTCATAGCGCCCCCTGCGCCCCCTGCGCCCCCTGCGCCCAGCCGGGGGAATACGATGCCCTTGTCCCCAGACAACCCATTTCGTATAACGAATTATCGGCGCTTTCGCGCCTCTTTGAAGAGTTTATGAGGGCTTTTTTACCGGCGCTTCATGGGTTGCGTATTCTTTTGCGAACTTCCCGTAAGGAAACAGCCTTCGGCTGCCGGCGCTTCATGGTTTGCGTATTCTTTTGCGAACTTCCCGTAAGGGAACAGCCTCCGGCTGCCGGCGCTTCATGGTTTGCGTATTCTTTTGCGAACTTCCCGTAAGGGAACAGCCTCCGGCTGCCGGCGCTTCATGGTTCGCGTATTCTTTTGCGAACTTCCCGTAAGGAAACAGCCTCCGGCTGCCGGCGCTTCATGGGTTGCGTATTCTTTTGCGAACTTCCCGTAAGGAAACAGCCTTCGGCTGCCCTCCAAACCACCCCCTAAAGGCTTCGTGTGCAGCGCCGCTAACGCCTGCGAAGCGCGATGAGGCGCCGCTTCTGGGTTGTGACTAAAATTGCGAACCCTCTCGCTACTAGAAGCACCTGAATCCCCCGCAGGGGGCGAACCCTCTCGCTACTAGAAGCACGTAAAACCCCCTTCGGGGGGCCTACGGCTGGGGGGCTAAGAGGGCAATCGCAGAACTGGTTCCTATCCGGTCGCATCCGGCGTTGATAAACGCCTCAAGAGCGTCTCTGGTTTTTATGCCCCCAGAACCTTTTATCTTAACCCCCGGCCCAAGGCGGGATTTGAACAGCCGGACGTCCTCAAGGGCCGCGCCGGCAGGGCCAAAGCCTGTGGAGGTCTTGATGTAGTCCGCGCCGCCGGCGCTGACAATTTCGCAGAGCAGCCCCTTCTCCTCAAGGGTAAGATAGCAGGCCTCCACAATAACTTTGAGCACCCGCTTTCCTACGGCCTCTTTAAGCAGGGTGATTTCCCGCTCAACAGCGGCAAAGTTCCGGTTCTTTACGTCCCCCAGATTGATAACCATGTCGATTTCAGAGGCTCCCGCGATAAGGGCTTCTTCGGCTTCGCTGATCTTCACCCGGGCCGTGCTGTACCCCAAGGGAAAACCGATAACCGTGCCGATAACAAGGCCCCCCCCAAAGCGGTCATGGGCGCGCTTGATATATGACGGGGGGATGCAGGCCGACGCAGTCCGGTACGCAGCCGCTTCGCCGCACAGCGCCTTCACCGCCTCCCAGTCCGCGTCGGCCTTGAGCAAGGTGTGGTCAACCCTGCTCAGGATTTCTTCGTCAGTCATCCCAGAAGTTCCGGTTTAAGCGACGAATAGGTATGCTCTATTTTAAGCTCGTCCAGTATTTGGGAGATCTGCCCCCGGTGGTGGACGCCGTGGGTAAAGAGGTTCTGCAAGACGAAATACAGGGGAACCGCCTCAGGATTGCCCTTGTAAAAAGGCACCTTCACCGGCGCCCGCAGGTCTTCTTCTTTAAGCGCCGCGGTAAAACTGATAAGCGCCTCATCAGCGGCCTTGCATGAAGCCGTAAAGGTTTTCCATTGCTCTTCGGTTAAAGGGCCCTTGGGAACGGAAACCCCCTCAATAACCCCCAGGGCTTTAAGCGCCTCCTGATTGCGGGGCACAGCCGGCTTCAGCAGGCTTTGAAAGAACACCGGCCCCTCAAGCAGGTGCCGCGCAAGACCGGAGAGGCTTTTATAATAACTCTCCCGATCCTTTTCCCGGGCCTCGTTGGAAAGGGTGTTGAGCAGGGACAGCGCCGCGCAGTCTGCGCCGCTGTTGTATTTCGCGCTTATAAGCAGCAGGTTTTTCATGTATATACTCCTCGTAAAAGTCGTTACTTTAAACCTAGCGGATATTTTTCCCTGCCGCAATACGGTTTGCCCGGGGCTTTCTAAGATAGTACCAGAGCGGTGAATCCCCCCCTGCGGGGGTTTCACGTGCTTCTTGCGGCGAGCGGGTTTGTGGGTTTAGTCACAACCCAGAAGATGGGCCTCAGCGGAATTCGCAAGCGTTAGCGGCGCGAAGCAGGACGCCGTTGGTTGGGGGTTTGGGGGCAGCCTCCGGCTGTTTCAGCAGTCGTCGTTTGCGCTATGAGCCGCAAAACAGGAAGCGCTGATAAAAAAGCCCCCCAAATTCTTCCCAAAGAGGCGCAAAGCGCCGATAATTTATGCTATCCCAACAGAGCGCGATGGAAAAATCGGTTTTTTTGCCAGCAAAATAAGATTTTTTGCTAACAAATAAAAGTTATTTGCCAGCAAAATAAAGTTATTTGCCAGCAAATAAAAGTTGTTTGCCAGCAAAATAAAGTTTTTTTGCTAACAAATAAAAGTTGTTTGCCAGCAAATAAAAGTTATTTGCCAGCAAAATAAAGTTATTTGCCAGCAAAATAAGTTTTTTTGCTAACAAATAAAAATTGTTTGGCGGCAAAATAAAGTTGTTTGCCGGCAAAATAAAGTTGTTTGCCAGCAAAATAAACTATCCTGTCCCCGTATAAATCATTGTTTTATACCGGATTATCGGCGCTGCGCGCCTCTTTGAAGAGAATTTGGAGGGCTCTTTTACATGCGCTTCATGTTTTGCGGCTCATAGTGCAAACGACGACTGCTGAAACAGCCGGAGGCTGCCCCCAAACCCCCCATAAAGGCTTCATGGTTCGCGTATTCTTTTGCGAACTTCCCGTAAGGGAACAGCCTTCGGCTGCCTCCAAACCCCCCATAAAGGCTTCCTGCTTCGCGCCCATGCGTTATCGAAGCCCGCTGAGGCGTTACGTCATGCGATCCCTGCACCTGAAACCCGCCCGCCGCAGGATGCGCCTGAATCCCCGGGCGCAGGCTGGGCGGTTATGGCCTTAAACTCGCGCTCGTCTAACGTTTCCTTGTCCAAGAGCGCCTGCGCCACCTGGTCGAGCATATTCCGGCGCTGTTCCAGCATAACCTTGGTTCTCCCGTACTCCTCCTCAAGGATACGGGCAATCTCCTCGTCAACATACTGCTGGGTGCTTTCCGCGTATTCCCGCTGAAAAAGCGGCTCCTGCCGGTCAGCGCCGGCGCCGCGGGAGGTGAGCGCCACATTGCGGAACCTGTCGCTCATGCCATAGTCGGTTATCATCTTGCGGGCGATGTCCGTGGCTTTGGTAAGGTCGTTTGCCGCGCCGGTGGAATACTCGCCTGAAACCATCTCCTCCGCCGCGCGCCCGCCTAACAGCATGGCTATCTTGCCCAAAAGATAAGAACGGGTTATCGTATACCGGTCCTCAACCGGCATTTGTATCGTATAGCCCAGAGAAACCCCCCGGGGGATGATGGATATTTTCTGCACCGGATCGGCATGAGGCGTAAACGCCGCCACCAGCGCGTGCCCGGCCTCGTGGTACGCCGTAAGCCGGCGCTCCTCAGGGGGGATAACCCGCGTCTTTTTCTGTAATCCCGCCACGATTTTCTCGATAGCCTCGCTGAAATCCTGCTGTTCCACGGCTTTCCTGCCGGAACGTACCGCCAAGAGCGCCGCCTCATTGACGATATTGGCTAAATCAGCGCCGGAAAAGCCCGAAGTAATCCGCGCCACCGCGTCAAGGCGCACCCCGCCGCTCAGTTTCACGGCCCTGGTGTGGATATGCAGGATCGCTTCCCGGCCCTTGAGGTCGGGCCGGTCAACCAGCACCTGCCGGTCAAAGCGCCCGGGGCGCAGGAGCGCAGGATCAAGCACGTCAGGGCGGTTCGTGGCGCCCAGAACAATAAGGCCCCCGGCAGCGTCAAAGCCGTCCATCTCTACCAAAAGCTGGTTAAGGGTCTGCTCCCGCTCGTCGTTCCCGCTGGCGGCGCTGTTCATCCTGCTCTTGCCGATAGCGTCAAGCTCGTCAATAAAGATGATGCACGGCGCTTTGTCCCGGGCCTGCTTAAATAAATCCCGCACCCGCGCCGCGCCGACCCCCACAAACATCTCTACAAAGTCAGCGCCGCTCATGCGGAAGAAAGACACCCCGGCTTCGCCTGCCACGGCGCGGGCCAGAAGGGTCTTCCCCGTGCCCGGGGGCCCCACCAAAAGCACGCCTTTGGGTATCTTGCCGCCGATGTCCGTGTATTTCCGCGGGTTTCTGAGAAAGTCCACCACCTCCACAAGCTCGTCTTTGGCCTCGTCAACCCCGGCCACGTCGTTGAAACGGGTGGCAATGTCCCCTTCGGCCACAATCACCGCCCGGTTCTGCCCCACTGAAAGCACGTTCCCCCCCATGTTCCGCAGGCGTTTAAGGATAAAGCGCCAGATTAAAAATAAAACCCCGATGGGAAGCACCCAGCTAAAGAGAATATTGAGCAGCATATTCCCCTCCCGGGAAGCGGCGTAATAAGAAACCCGTTTTTCATCCATGAGCCGTATGATTTCAGGGTCGTTTATGGGGACCGTGCGGTAAACCGGCTCCCGGGGCGGGGCGGGGAAGGTTCTCAAGCCGCCCCTGCCGGCAGCCTCCCGTTTCGCCGCGGTATAGCCGGTAAAGTACGAATCCGTAAGCTCCACCCGCTTTATCTCGCCTGAGGCAATTTTGGCTTTGAACTCTGAAAAATCAACCGTAGGGTTTACTTTTTTCATAAAGGCATAGTTAAAAAGGCTCATCCCCGCAACCAGAATAAGCACATACACAAGGGAAAACTTCCAGTCCTTAAACGGTTTGAGATCCGGAAGGCGCGGGCCGCCGGAGCGGTCTTCCGGGGGCTTTTTTTTCTGGGAATCAGACCCGTCGCTATTCACGTCAAACGCTCCTCGCTAACTTTAATATCTATCTTTTGATAGGGCAATTCAATATGCTCCTGGTCAAAACGTTTCTTTATGCCCATAAACATCGCGGTTTTTGTCTCTAAAATATAATTCCGGTCAAACCAGACATTAAAAATAACCGCCGCGCCGGCGCGGTCGAACTGGTCAACCCGGAAAAGCGGCGCCGGGTTCTCAAGCACATAGGGTTCCTTTGCCGCCACGTCCAGCGCCGCGTCGCGCACCCGCTCAAGATCCTCCGCGTAGCTCACGGTAAACGCCACGTCCAGCCTTCGTATGGGAAAGCGGGTCAGGTTCGTGACGCTGCTCTTAAACAGCGTCTCGTTAGGGATACGCACATAGAGGTTGTCGAAGGTACGCAGTTTCACGGATAAAAGGTCTATTGACAGCACTTCCCCCATAAGATTATCCACGACAATCGCGTCCCCCGCCTCAAAGGGCTTTTCCGACAGGAGGAAGAGGCCGGAGATGATGCTTGACACCGACGTCTGCGCCGCAAAGCCCAGGGCGATGCCCGCAACGCCGGCAGCGCCCAGAAGCGCGGAGGTGTCTATGCCCATGCTCTTAAAAAGAAAAAGCATCCCCATCACAAAGCCGGTATACCGGATGCCCTTGCGTATCATAAAGGTCCGCCGGGGGTTGGCGCGGTTTTTAAGCAGCCGCCCGGCGATAAACTGGAGCAGGTTAAACAGGATGATAATAACCGCCGCCATGAGGACCGCGCAGACAATACGCACCAAAAGGTCAAAGGGGCCGGCGCTGTCAAGGCGGGCCAGCACCGCGGCTATAAACTCGCTGACGCTCATAGAAGTACCTCGCTAGAATTGGGTAATGTGTTTAATAATATCCATGCTTTGGCGGGCGAAGGTTTCGCCGGCGCCGGTTTTGACCCCGGCGCTGACCAGCCTGTATGAGGCGTCCCCAAGGTCCCGGACAATGGTTTTCTCGTCCATATCCGGGCCGTAGAACTCAATGTCCACCGGGTCCGCCGCAAGAAGCCCGCCCTTGGCGTACACGCTAAGCGGCGGCGGGTAGAGGACGAACCGCTCAAGGGCGAAGGGGGTTTTGGAACGGTTTCTGACACGCAGGCCGCCGCGGATGCAGCAGGAAGGCGCCGGCGGTTCTGCTTCCGCTGTTTCCGGCGCCAGCCCCCCTGTAACCAAGTGGCAGAAATGGCCGGACATGGTGTCCGGCCCGAACCAGGTCTGTTTAGGGGCAAGGGGCATGGCTTCCCCCAGGGTGAAAGGCCCGTCGGTTTCGAGCCGTACCGCAGGGGGCAGGAGCAGGGTAAAGGCCGCCTCCTGTTCAGGCGCTATTTTCACGGACTCCCGGGGCGCGAGTTTAAGAAGGTACGGCGTCCCGCTCAGGCAGGGGCGCAGCACGGCGGTTTCCCCGCTTCCCCATACCCGGGTAAGGGGGATGTCCGGCGGCGCTGCTTCTTCAGGCCCCCCGCAGTCATCCGTGCGGGCGCAGAGCGGCGCCGCGCTGAAGCCGGTTTCCCAGTTCTTGCTTCCTGTTTTCCGCAGGTACGCGGCGCCGCCGTTTAAGCGCCAGCGGTACCAGGTCATAATTTTCGGCTTAAAA
Organism: Spirochaetaceae bacterium; assembly: GCA_031280115.1. Classification (GTDB taxonomy): domain Bacteria; phylum Spirochaetota; class Spirochaetia; order Treponematales; family Breznakiellaceae; genus JAITHW01. Next base: position 15,099 of record JAITHF010000014.1, read on the forward strand.
GGATACCACATAATCTGTCTCCCGCTCTGCCGCGGCGCCTGCCGGCATAAAAGGGCCTTACGGCAAGGTGGCCAGCATGACGGCCTTAATCGTGTGTTTCCGGTTCTCCGCTTCGTCCCAAACGCGGCTTTGGGGCCCGTCAATGACCTCGGCGGCGACCTCTTCGCCTTTAACCGCCGGAAGGCAATGGAGGAATACCGCGTCTTCCCGCCCGGTACGGTCCATAAGCGCCTGATTGACCTGATAGGGGCGAAGGAGGGCGGCCCGTTCCTCCCGTTTGGCTTCCTCCCCCATAGAGGCCCACACGTCGGTATAGAGCGCGTCCGCGCCGGCAACCCCGCCCAAGTCCGGGGTTATACGCAGTTCCGCGCCGGCGCGCTCCGCCATATCCGTACATAGAGCGGTGAGGCCCGGGTCCGGGTTAAGCGCCGGCGGGGTGATAATCGTGAAATGCACGCCCATCTTGGCGCATATCACCATAAGCGAGCGGGCCACGTTGTTTCTGCCGTCCCCTACGAAGCACAGGGTTTTGCCCCGGGCGGTTCCGAAGTTTTCTTCGATAGTCATAAGATCCGCCAGAACCTGGGTGGGATGGAAACTATCGGTAAGCCCGTTATACACGGGCACCCCCGAATAGACCGCCAGGGTTTCAAGGGTGGTATGTTTGAAACCCCGGAACTGGATGGCGTCGAACATCCTGCCCAGCACAACGGCAGTATCCTCAACCGATTCTTTTGCCCCGAGCTGTATATCGTCTATCGAAAGAAATACCGGATGCCCCCCTTCCTCTCCAAACGCGGTTTCAAACGCGCAGCGGGTACGGGTGGAGCGTTTTTCAAAGAGGAGGGCAAGGGATTTTCCCTTGAACCGCTGGCGGGCCTCTCCGCCGCGCCGTTCTTTTTTGAGTTCTTTTGCCGTATTCAGAATAAAGCGGATTTCTTCTTCCCCGTAATCAAGCCAGGTAAGCAGGGAGCGGCCTTTTAATTTTGTCGTATCCATAATAGCGCTATCATACTGATCTTCTTTTTCAATAGCAACCCCCTGCGGGCAGCCGGAGGCTGTTTAAAGTGCTTCTCGCGGCGAGCGGGTTTGCAATTTTAGTCACAACCCAGAAGCGGCGCCTCACCGCGCTTTGATAACGCACGGGCGCAGCGCAGGAAGCCTTTAGCGGGGGTTTGGGGGAACTGGTTCCCCCAAA
>JAITHF010000120.1 GCA_031280115.1 Spirochaetaceae bacterium
TGGCGAACTTCCTGTCCCTCATCTCGATTGCCCTGTGCGTGATGAACCTCCTCCCGATACCGGTGGTTGACGGCGGCATGATACTTCTCTGGCTGGTGGAAATCATAGCCCGCAAGCCCCTGCACCCCAAGGCCGTATCGGTCTTTCAAACCGTGGGGGTGGTTCTCATAGGCTGCCTTATGCTCTTCGCGTTTTTTGGGGATATTCTCTATTTTACCCGCCGCTGACCTCCGGCCCCGGCAGGAAGCGGGCGCCTCTCTCGCTTGGGGCGTTTACGGGGCGGAGGCGGCTGGCGGTTCCGGTATGTCCGTATGTATTGAACAAAAAGAGGGAATGGCATATAGTATAACTATATCGAGTTTATAAAAGGAGTATACTTGAAATGACTGACAACGATAAGTTGAAGCTGGCGCAGACGTATTATATTTTTCCCTGTCTGGTGTACATGAAGGAAAAATTGCTGTCTGGAGAATTAACCGAGCAGGATTTGGCCGCCCTGGTCAATCAGAATGTTCAGGCCCACGGCCACGAGGGATTCAAAATACCCGAAGACTGGCAGGAGCAGCTGCCTCATCTGGTAAACCGGTTCGGCTGGCGGATATTCGAGCTTCCCAAGCTGATAAAACAGCAGAAAGAGGAATCAGCCCAGCGGAAACTGCAAAAGAAGCAGGAAAGGATCGGGAAACCCCAGGACAAGGGGCCGAGAGCCGGAGACAAACCCCCCCTCGGCGGGAGCGCCCCGGGCCCTTCTTCGCCGTCGGCGCCGCAGAAAAAGAAAGTGGTGATACGCAAAAAGCCAACCCAAGAATAAGCGGAGGGAAACGGGAAGGAGCGGCAGGGGCGGGCGGGGACAGGGCGGGGACAGGAAATTAACAGGAAATTAAAATGTAAAGCAGAAAGGCGGCAGAACAGAACAGGCGGGAACAGGCGGGAACAGGCGGGGAAACAAGGGCGCGCCGGAATATGTATTCTATAAAAGGCGCGCCTTTTTGAGCGCCTGTACACGCTCTTCTTGATAAAGAGTATGCCATGCCATACTATATAACCTATCTATTTTAAGGAGTGTATATGACAAGTTATACCGAATTGGGGCTGGTCAACACGAAAGAATTGTTTAAGAAGGCGGTTCGCGGCGGCTATGCGGTGCCGGCCTATAATTTTAACAATATGGAGCAGATGCAGGCCATTATCCAAGCCTGCGTGGAGACCAAATCGCCGGTTATCTTGCAGGTCTCAGCAGGCGCGCGGAAGTACGCCAACCAGAACCTCCTCAAAAACATGGCCAAAGGCGCGGTGGAATACGCCCACGAGCTCGGATGCGACATCCCTATTGTGCTCCACCTGGACCACGGGGACAGCCTTGAACTCTGCAAAGACTGCGTGGAAACCGGTTTCTCGTCAGTAATGATCGACGGCTCCCATCTTTCTTTCGCGGATAACCTGGCGCTGACCAAGAAAGTCTGCGAGTTCGCCCATTCCCGCAAGGACTATGTTACGGTAGAAGGGGAGCTTGGGGTTCTTGCCGGCGTGGAAGACGAGGTGTCGTCAGAACACAGCCACTACACCCAGCCTGAGGAAGTGCAGCGGTTCCTTGAGGGGACCGGGGTTGATTCCCTTGCCATCTCTATTGGCACGAGCCACGGCAGAGCCAAGTTCAAGCCGGAGCAATGCACCAAAGACCCTCATGGCATTCTCATCCCTCCGCCCCTGCGGTTCGACATCCTTGAGGAAATCGAGAAGCGTATCCCCGATTTCCCCATCGTGCTCCACGGCTCTTCGTCGGTTCCTCTTGCGTATGTGCAGATGATAGAGCAGTACGGCGGCAAACTCGCCGACTCGGTGGGCATACCGGAGGAACAGCTCCGCCGCGCCGCCAAGAGCGCGGTTTGCAAAATTAACATTGACTCTGACGGCAGGCTTGCCATGACCGCGCTTATCAGGAAGGTCTTCGCGGAAAAGCCCGATGAGTTCGACCCCCGCAAATATCTCGGCCCGGCCCGGGATGAGCTTAAAAAACTCTACGCCCATAAAAATATCCATGTCTTAGGTTCCGCCGGAAAAGCCTAAGAGACCCAGCAGGCGGGCAGGGCCGCAGGGTTATCTGCCCCCGCCCGCCTCTATCCCCAGGGAAAGCTGGGAATCCCCCGCAGGTTTTATCTTAAAACTCCTCCGCTGTATAGGCGACGGCCCGTAAAGGGCAAGCAGCTTCCGGTGTTCCGCCGTAGGATACCCCTTGTGCTTTTCATAGCCGTATTCCGGGTAGGACAGGGCGTATGCCCGCATCTTATCGTCCCGGGCGGTCTTGGCAAGAATAGACGCGGCCATAACCTCCGGCACAGAACAATCGGCCCTCACCAGGGCGCGGCAGGGAAAGCCCACCTGCGGGGTATAAAGGCCGTCAACAATCACCGTAAGCGGCAGGCAGCCCCAGGCCCCCGCAGGCTCACCGGCAACCCCAAGGCGGGCGAGAAAGCCGTCAAAGGCCCGCTGCATCGCAAGGAGGCTGGCATTGAGAATGTTAATCCTGTCGATTTCCTCGTGGGAAGCCCAGCCTATGCCCCAGGCAGCGGCCTGCTCGCGGATAAGGGCGCAGGCGTATTCCCGGGCTTTTCGGGACAGCTTTTTGGAATCCCCCAAACACCCCGCAGGGAAGCCGGGCCCCAGGGCCGCCGCCGCGCACACCGGCCCGGCTAAGGGCCCCCGCCCGGCCTCGTCAATACCGCAAATCATCGTTCATTCCTCCACGCCGCCTGTTCCGAACCCCTGCCGGCGCCCGCCGAACCGCCGCGGCCTCCGACAGTATCCTGAAAACGCCGCGCTTGTGCAAGCGCCGGCGGGCAGGGCGCTTGCGTTTTCCGGCGCTTTTGGGCATACTATTGCGTATGCCTATCAAGATCCCTGTCAACCTTCCTGCGTACCGCGCCCTGCGGGAAGAAAACGTCTTTATTATTGCTGACGACCGGGCGCTGCGGCAGGATATCCGGCCCCTCAAGGTGGCTATCGCAAACCTCATGCCCACCACGCTGGAGACTGAAGTGCAGCTTCTGCGGCTTTTGGGCAACAGCCCCTTGCAGATTGATATAACCTTTCTGCGTATGCAGAGCCACGAGTCCCGCAACGCCCCTCCCGGGCACCTTGAGCGGTTTTATATACGCTCTGACCGTATCTTTAACACCCGTTTTGACGGGCTTATTATCACCGGCGCGCCGGTTGAGACCTTGGACTTCGAGGAGGTTGATTACTGGCAGGAACTTGCCGCGGTTATTGACTATTCCGCGTCCAATGTCTTTTCCACCCTGCACATCTGCTGGGGCGCGCAGGCTGCTTTGTACCGGCGCTACCGTATTCCCAAGCGGGCGCTTGAGCGCAAGCTCTTCGGCATTTTCCGTCATAAGGTGAACGAGCGCCGCTCCCCGCTCTTCCGGGGCTTTGACGATGAGTTTCTGGCGCCCCAGTCGCGGCATACTGCCAGCGACCGGGATGCGGTTGCTGCGGAGCCGGCGCTCACTATTCAGTCAGAGGCCCCTGAGACGGGGATATTTATCGTTACCGCCCGGGAGGGGCGGGAGCTCTATGTTACCGGCCACCTTGAGTACGACCCTTTGACGCTGGACAAGGAGTACCGGCGGGACGCGGCCAAGGGGCTTCCGATTGCCATTCCTCAGAACTACTATCCGGGCAGCGACCCGTCCAAACAGCCGGTAGTACGCTGGAGGGCTCACGCGCACCTGTTTTTTTCTAACTGGCTTAACTATGTCTACCAAGAAACCCCCTACAACCTCAATAACCTCTAACAGCCGAAGGCTGTTTTAAGTGCTTCTCGCGGCGAGAGGGTTTGTGGGTTTAGTCACCCCCTGCGGGGGATTCACGTGCTTCCTGCGGTGAGAGGGTCTGCAATTTTAGTCACAACCTTGAAGCGGCGCCTCAGCGGACTTCGCAGGCGAAAGGGCGCAACGCAGGAAGCCTTTATGGGTGGTTTGGAGGGTCTATGACCCTCCAAATTCTTTCCAAAGAGGCACGCAGCGCCGGTAATTCGTTATATACTAATGATTTATGCAGGGGCAGGACCGTTTTTTGGTTCCCCCGGAAACTTATTTGGGTACCCAAAAAACTTGTTTGGGGCACCGGGAAACTTATTTGGGTACCCAGAAAACTTATTTGGGTACCCTAGAAACTTGTTTGGGGCACCGGGAACTTTATTTGGGGACCCAGAAAACTTATTTGGGGCCCCAAAAAACCGGTCTTTCTGCCGCGCTTTGTTCTTTATATCGGCGCTTTCGCGCCTCTTTGAAGAGAATTTGGAGGGTCATAGACCCTCCAAACCTCCCATTAGCGCTTCCTGCTTTGAGCCCGTGCGCCATCAAAGCGCGGTGAGGCGCATCCTTCAGGGCTGCGCCTCAAACCCGGCCTGCCGGCTGGCCGTAGATGTGGGCAAAGCCATGAAGCAGGTTCATGGCCTTGTCCTTACATTCCCCGCAAACGGTTCCCATCTTGGTTGCCTGCTGAAGCGCTTCCCAATCCCGGGCGCCGTTCTTAAAGGCGTTCTCCACATCCTTGTCAGTAATGCCGAGGCAATGGCATATCTCCGTGGACGGCTCCTTAAAAAGCCCGCTCCTGCCGGTCTTCGCAAGATAATCGTCTATAGCGGAACGCAGCGCCTTGTCCCCCAGCACGGAACAGTGAATCTTGTATTCAGGCAGGCCCCCCAGCTTCTCCACCAGATCTTCCGGCTTGATCGTATAGGCATCCTTAATGTGCATGCCCTTGATAATCTCAGAAAGCATGCTGGTAGACGCGATCGCGCTGGCGCACCCGTAGGTCTTCCACCGCACATCGGTTATAATGTCGTCCTTGATGTCAAGGAGCATCAACATCTGGTCCCCGCATTTGATATTTCCCGTCTGCCCCCGGGCATTGGCGGGAAAACTCGGCTCTTCATCCATAAGGACATTCCGGGGGTTGGTGAAATGGTCCTTAACCGTGTCTGAATATAACCAATCAGGCATAACGCTCTCCTTCATAAAGGGGGCTACCCTGTGTCGCAGGCTCCCTTTATCCTTTTTTTTATCTTTTTTTATCTTTTATCCGCAGGCCCTTTCCCGGGCGCCGCCCCTTTGAAAAAAGCCCCTACCCGGAGACGGTTGACATATCCCGCAGCCGCTTAATCACCGGCGGCAGGGCCTCAAGCACATAGTCAATGTCCCCGGCGCTTATCCCCCAGCCAAGGCTGAACCGGATCGAGCCGTGGGCAAGCTCCGGGCCAAGCCCCATAGCCATAAGCACGTGGGAAGGCTCAAGGCTGCCTGAGGCGCAGGCGGAACCGGTGGAAACTTCGATGCCCATAATGTCAAGGGAAAGCAGTATCGCTTCCCCTTCGGCGCCGGGGAACGACACGTTAAGCGTGTTGGGAAGCACATCGCGCAGGTGGCCGTTTATCTTGATATGGGGGATCCGCTCTAAAAGCCCGTCCCGAAGGCGCGCGCGGAGGCCCGCGATTTCTTCCCCGTACCGCCCCAGGTTCTTGAGCGCCAGTTCCGCGGCTTTGCCGAACCCCAGAATACCGCTGTTATTATAGGTGCCGGCGCGTAAGCCGTCCTCCTGATGCCCTCCTTGGATAAGGGGGAAAAGCGGCGCCCCCTTCCGCACATACAGCGCCCCCACCCCTTTGGGGCCGTAAATCTTGTGCGCCGACATAGTAAGGTAATCAACCCCTAAGTCCGCCGCATTTATGGGTATTTTCCCTGCGGCCTGCACCGCGTCGGTGTGCATAAGGCCCCCCGCTTCTTTCACGAGCCTGCTTATCTCCTTAATGTCCTGCACCGTGCCGGTTTCGTTGTTAGCGGCCATAACTGACGCGAAAAGGGTCCGCCCGCCCAGCGCCGCCTTGAGCGCGTCCAGTTTGATTTTGCCGTATTCGTCCACCGGAAGAAATATAACCGTAAACCCCAGATCCTCAAGGTATTTAGCGGAGTTAAGCACGCAGGGGTGTTCTATCCCGGTGGTGATTATCTCATTCCTGCCCCCCTTTGCATCCGCCCCAAGCCGCCGCATGGTCTGGAAAACCATATTGTTCGCCTCAGACCCGCCGGAAGTAAAGACGATGCCCCCAGGCGGCGCGCCCAGCAGCGTACCCACCGCGAGGCGGGCTTCCTCAACCCGCGCGTGGGCGGCTCTTCCTGAGCCGTGCATACTGGAAGCGTTGCCAAAGACCTCGAAATCCGCTATCATAGCCGCCTTGACTTCCGCGTTAAGCGGGGTGGTGGCGTTGTAATCTATATAAACTCGTCGTTTTGACATGGCGATCCTCTGTTATAATATATACTTTAATTTTATCTCCTAGACAAGCCTATCGCTCCTATCAAGCTAATAGAGGCCGCCTGAAGGTTACTGGCCCTTCCATTTTTTCCACCTGATATACACGAGCCGGCCTGTGCCGTTTTCCTGCGGGCGCTCTTCGGTCTCGAACTGGGCCATGGCCCGGAAGAGGTCCCCCAGCTTCCTGAAGCCGTAATTGCGCGGGTCGAACTCGCTTGACCGGTTGGTGATTTTCTGCCCCACAGCGCCCAGATAGGCCCAGCCTGACTCGTCGGCCAGATCCTCCACCGTGTCCCGCAGGAGTTTAAGGAGCCGGTGGTCGCTCTTAACGTCCCGCCGCACCTTGGATACGGGCTTTGATTCGTCCTCCTCGCTGTCTTCCGGCGGGTCGTCCTTGAGTATCTCCGTATAGATAAACTTGTCGCACACCGAGACAAAAGGCCTGGGGGTTTTCTTTTCCCCGAAGCCGTAAACCGTAAGGCCGCTCTCTCTGAGCCGCGCTGCAAGGCGGGTAAAATCAGAGTCGCTTGAGACGATGCAGAACCCGTCAAGTTTCTCGCTGTAGAGCAGGTCCATAGCGTCGATGATCATGGCTGAATCAGTGGCGTTCTTACCGCTGGTATACGAGAACTGCTGGATAGGCTGGATGGCGTATTCAAGGAGCCGGTCTTTCCATGACCGGAGGTTGGTATTGGTCCAGTCCCCGTATATCCGTTTGACGCTGGCGATCCCGTATTTGGCCACCTCGTTGAGGAGCCCCTCGATAATGGCGGGCTGCGTATTGTCCGCGTCAATGAGCACCGCAAGTTTTGCCTGGCTGATTTCCGCAGGATGGTTTGAAAAAGGTAACAATGGCATAGCAGGTTCCAAAAGTTTAAAGGTATTGTTTCGCCGCCGCAATGCAGGGCCTGCGGCCTCTGCAGCAAAGCGGTTTTTTCCGCAGCGGCTCTTCATGCCCGTTCCCGTCGGCCCGGGCCTGCGCCGCTGTTTCCGCGCTCTATGCTACCCTATCTGTAACGAAAAGTCGAGGCCGCCCCGCCCTCAGCGGCGTTTCCCCCCAAGGGCCCGCCCTGCAAACCGGGCAGGATTGCAAAGTGATACAATATATTTAAAAATTAGGAGAATAGAGGAAAATAGAGGAGAATAGAGAAAAATAGAGGAAAACAACCGTATGATTGAATATGTGGTTCCCACCAATATAGACGGCCGGATTCTCGCTAAGGGCGCGTCCCTCCTTGCAGGGGGCGCCCTGCTGGCGCTGCCCACTGACACAAGCTGGAGCATCGTATGCTCCCTTACGTCCCGGGAAGGGGTGAAGCGGCTCAGGGCCCTCTCCGGGGAACGGGAAGAGCGGTATTTCACCCTGCTCTGCGCCAGCATCTCCCAGTGCGGCGAGTTTTGCAGCATAGACAACACCCGCTTCCGGCTTATCAAACAGCTTGCCCCGGGCCCCTATGTGTTTATCCTCAAAGCCCTGCTTGGCACGGAAAAGAAACTCGGCCTGCGGCGCAAGGAAATCGGCATACGCATCCCTGACCACCCGCTCCCTCTGGCGCTGATAACGGCCTTGGGGCTGCCGCTGTATTCGATAACCGCCAAGCGCTCCCTTGAGAGCGGCGGCGGCGGCGGGGCGGCGGCGCAGGACGGGGATATTCCGGTAATCCTTGAAGAGGAGCTCTTTGATGAAGGGTGGGAACTTGAAGGGGTGGAGGGCATTGACCTTATTCTTGATTCCGGCGAGGGCCGGCAGCGGGTATTCTCCAGCGTTCTTGACCTAAGCGGCGGGGAACCGCGCCTTCTTCGCGCCGGCGCCGGCCCCTGGCCCCTGTAAGGCAGGGGGAACGGGGTGCAGGCAAACTGGCTGCGGGTGTTCTTTAAAAGAAGAATCTATGTAATCATTATCATTCTCGCCCAGATCGGCTTTATGCTGGCCCTTATCGCAGGATCGAGCATCGTTTTTCACTACGCCAAATGGATACTCCATTCCCTCAGCGTGCTGGTCTGCATTGATATTATCAACAAAAAGCGGAAGCCCGCGTATAAGCTCTCATGGATATTTCTTATCCTGCTCTTTCCGATTTTCGGCGGCTTTCTGTACGTGGTGTTTCATTTCCAATCCGGCTCCCGGGCCTTCCGCCGTAAAATAGAGGGCGCCCGGGACCGGTGCCGGCCTTTTTATTTCACTGACGCTTCTTCTCTGCCGGAAATCATGGCGTCCCGCAAAGCCTACCGCACCCAGGCGCGGTATCTCCATGAAACGGTCGGGTATCCCCTGTACGCCCATACCAGGGCCGAATACTTTAACTCAGGGGAGGGCTTTTTCATAAGGGCCCTTGAGGAGCTTGAGAAAGCGGAGCGCTACATCTTTCTTGAGTTTTTTATCCTGCGTATGGGGGTTATGCTGGACCCTATTATCGAGATTCTGGAGAAAAAAGCCCGGGCCGGGCTTGACGTGCGGCTTATGTACGACGATATGGGGTGTTTTATGTCCCTTCCGCCGAACTTTCAGCGCTATCTAGCGGAGCGGGGCATAAAATCGCAGGTGTTTAACCCGTTTATCCCTATTCTTTCGTCCTTGCAGAATAACCGGGACCACCGGAAAATCATCGTGATTGACGGGAAGGTTGCGTTCACAGGGGGCGTGAATCTGGCGGACGAGTATATCAACGCCCTTGAGCGGTTCGGCCACTGGAAAGACGCGGCGGTTATGGTCTGCGGCGAGGCGGCATGGTCGTTTACCCTGATTTTCCTGCAAATGTGGAACCTCGATCAGAAGCAGAAGGATGATTTCCCGTCTTTTTACCCGTGGAAAGAGCGGCCCTGCCCGGTTCCCTCTGACGGCTATGTCCAGCCCTATGCGGACAATCCGATTGATCCTGAGAACGTGGGGGAGCACGTGTATATTCAGATTATCAACAACGCCAAAGAGTACGTGTACATCAACACGCCCTATCTTGTGGTGGATGACAACCTGATTTCGGCGCTGACCCTTGCGGCCAAGAGCGGGGTTGACGTGCGGATTATCACGCCCCACCGGTGGGACAAAAAGATACTTGCGGTGACGTCCCGCTCGTTTTACCGCCAGCTTGTATCCAGCGGCGTTAAGGTGTACGAGTATACCAACGGCTTCAACCATTCAAAGACGTTTGTGTCTGATGACGCGGTTGCTGCGGCGGGGACCATAAACCTTGATTTCCGCAGCCTCTACCTGCATTTTGAATGCGGGGTATGCGTGTACGAGAATCAGGCGGTGCAGGCCATCAAGGAGGATTTTCTTGCCACCCTTCCGGTATGCCACAGGATAACTCTGGAAGACTGCGCGAGGAACGCCTTTCAGATGATGCTCCAAGACGTCTTGCGCCTCTTCGCCCCGCTCATGTAACCCCCTGCGGGGGATTCACGTGCTTCCTGCGGTGAGAGGGTCTGCAATTTCAGTTACAACCCACACGCGGCGCCTCACCGCGCTTCGAGAGCGCACGGGCGCAGCGCAGGTAGCCTTTAGCGGGGGTTTGGGGGAACTGGTTCCCCCAAATTCTCTTAAAGAGGCGCGAAGCGCCGGTAATTCGTTATATACTAATGATTTATGCAGGGGCGGGACCGTTTTTTGGTTCCCCAAAAACTTTATTTGGGTACCCAAAAAACTTGTTTGGGGC
>JAITHF010000134.1 GCA_031280115.1 Spirochaetaceae bacterium
GACCACATCCTATAGATACGATATTTTTACCAGATATATTAGCCCATATATCATTATGAACAAACAGAATGCGATATATTTCTGATGCAAAAATGTCGGTGAACCGTTCGACATACGAATAAGTTATAGGGAAACACGAATACCTTCTGGTTCGATGATCGTTATCAAAAAATTTTTCGCAAACAATCCCAGCAATTTGGATAATTATAGCATTTACAGGCACATTGAGGATCAGTATTACAAACACCTCCACTGCTCTCCGGGCAAGGCGCAAACGCACTCCGACATTGAGAAATATATTCTTGTATAATATGACTCATTTTGATCATCTCCGTAGCATAAATCCGTTCATATCTTAATTATACCATTTCTTAGCATTTTTTCAAGTCGTTTGTGTGGGTGCCGGAGACCGTGCTGGCCAATCAACGCCAGCCTATCGGCCTATTCCATTCCATAAGGAATTGTTGAAATTATTGGAAATAAATTTTATAAATTATTAGACTTCATTGACGGGTAACCCAAAAATATGAATGGACTGGAACAACATCATTAGGATCGTATTTAATTTCCGCAACATCAAGTCATTATGATTGTATTAATTACAAAGTCCCCTAATTTTGAGAAGAATTCTTTAACGTTATCCCACCACGTTTGTTCACGATTTTTATCGCGTCTTCAAGTCGCCTCTGAATAACCGTGCCGTTCCTCATCCATAACAAATACCCCCTTCACCAATTATCATTAGTAGGCAACAGTTTTATCTTTTTCAATTTTATGTCCGCCGCATTTTGGACATTTTTTTAAAAGAGCCATGGATTCCATGAACCTATGTCCGCAATTCTTACAAATGTACCACACTTTATCCCCTAACGAAGGTTTCCTCATGTATCTTCTCCAATCTCAATATACTATATAACCGCTTACGGCCAATCCGAATATACTGTTATACTTTCCTACGGGTAAAGTCTTTTCTATAAAAACATAAAGAAAACCCTGGTGGTAATTTTTCTATAATACCAACAGAGCGCGGCAGGAAAACCGGTTTTTTTGCCGGCAAAATAAGTTTTCTGGTGACCCAAATAAGTTTCCGGGGGACCCAAATAAGTTTTCTGGGTCACCGCATAAATCATTGTTTTATAGCAAATTACCCCCTGCGGGAGTTTAAAACGGCTTCCTGCGCCGCGCTAGTGCGCCCACGAAGCCCACTGAGGCGCAACTTCGGGGTTGCGCCTCAAATCGCAAACCCTCCCGCTGCAGGCTGCCCCGGGGTGGGCGTTATTTTGGATCCAAGAAAACTTATTTTGGTTCCAAACAAACTTATTTTGGATCCAAAATAAACTATCCTGTCCCCCTATAACTCATTGTGTTATAACGAATTATCGGCGCTGCGTACCTCTTTGGGAAGAATTTGGGGGGCTTTTTTATCAGCGCTTCATGTTTCGCGTATTCTTTTGCGAACTTCCCGTAAGGGAACAGCCTCCGGCTGCCCCCCAAGCCCCCTACTAATGCTGCCTGCGCTGCGCCCTTCCGCCTGCGAATTCCGCTGAGGCGCCGGCTTCAAAGATGCGCTGGTGCTTGTTGCCGGTAATATTGCGGTGCACATAGGGGCCGCACCGTTCAGAGTGCCCCATCTTGCCCAAAATCCGGCCAGACGGGTCTGTAAGCGCCTCAATCCCAAAAGCCGACCCGTTCGGATTGTCCGGGCCTTCAAGGGCGATGCGGCCTTCGCGGTCAGCGTAGCAAAAGGGAACCTGCCCGTTCCTGAACAGCGCCTCCGCCTCGTCCCGGCCTATGACAAGCCGCCCCTCCCCGTGGCTTACCGGAATAGTATGCACCGCGCCGGCAGATTCCCCTGCGAGCCACGGGGAGGCCGTTGATACGACCACGGTGCGTACCATCCGGGAAACATGGCGCCCTACCGTGTTGAATGCCAGCGTGGGCATGGCCCCGTCCGCCTCACGATAGGCCCCGTAAGGAACCAGCCCCAGCTTGATAAGCGCCTGAAACCCGTTGCATATCCCCAGCATAAGCCCCTCCCGCTTGGTGAGAAAGTCCGTTACCGCCTCCTGTATCCGGGGGGCCCGGAACACGGCGGCGATAAACTTGCCCGACCCGTCAGGTTCGTCGCCGGCGCTGAAGCCCCCTGAAAGGGCGATAATCCGCGCCTCCCCGATAGCCTGTGCCAGTTCTGCAAGGGATTCGCGTATGTCCTCCTGAGTCCGGTTCCGGAACACCGCCAGTTTTACCTCCGCGCCGGCCCTGCGGAACGCCCGTTCCATGTCCCACTCGCAGTTCGTACCCGGAAACACCGGCAGGACAACCAGAGGCGGGCCGGAACGCCGGCGCGGGACGGGCTTGGAGGGGGCGGCGCCTTTTCCCGCCCAGGCCGCGGCCTGCGCCGCTTCCGGCAGGCCCTCTGCTTCGGGCAGGCCCGCAGGACCGGCGGCTTGGGGGTACACTGACAAGAGGGGCGACTCGTAGGCGCGGCGGAGGTCTTGCAACAGCCGCTCCTCAGTTTTCCCCTGCCCCTCATGGCATATACGGAACACCGGTTCCTTAATGGTCCGGGCAACGGTTTCCCATAAAGCCCCGCGCCCGGGGCCGCTTGTAAGAAGCGCCGCGGCGCGCTCAAACTCACCGGCGCTGATCTCAACCAGCGCCGCGCCGTGGCAGGTGCGCTCGTTCACCAGGGCAAGCGCCTCGGCCCGGGCCTCAACGCCGGCCATATTCCCGAAGGCCATAAGCGCGAGGCTCGCGGCGATACCGCCCGGGCCCACCGGATACGCGGCGCAGGCCGCGCCCGCAAGGGCAAGGAGCCCCTGCATGGACGCCTTAAAGGACGCGAAATCCGTATCCCCCTCGGTCTGGTAGATGAGGATAACCGGATTGCCCGGTTCGCCGCTTAACGCCCCTGAACGGACCAGAGCGGCGTCAACGGTTCCCGCGGCAAAGGCGATGAGCGTGGGCGGGACCGCAAGGTCAACCCCGTTACAGGGGTCCCGGTAGGTTCCGGACATGGAGTCTTTGCCCCCCACAGCCGGCACCCCCAGGGCAAGCTGGACTTCAAGCGCGCCTAAGAGCGCCGCCGCAGGCAGCCCCCAGCCCTCCGGCGTCTCAGGACGGGGGAAATACTCCTGTAACGAAAGCCGGCTCTTGAAAGGGTCGGCCCCAAGGCAGGCGGACTTGGCCAGCGCCTGAAGCGCCGCGGCTTTCCCGCCCAGATAGGGATTGCCCGCGCACAGCAGCGGGTCGTAGCCGAAGGCCATCACGCTGGCGGAGCGGCTTTCTTTCCCCTCAGAGGGGATTGCGGGGATAAGCGCGGCCATGCCGCATTCCGGCGTCCCCTGCTCCGCGCCGCCCCAGGGGAACAGCACCGAGCCGGCGCCCACGGACCCGTCAAAGCGCTCCTGCAAGCCCCGCCTGCTTCCGGAGCGCAGGGAGCCTAATTCGGCGGCAAGGCCGTCAAGCGTATCTGCCGGCGGGCCCGGCGGGGGCGGGGCGCTTGACGGCAGTTCCGCCCGGGCCGAGCGGGGGGCGCCGCTGGTATCAAGAAACCGGCGGGAAAGGTCAACGATAATTTCTCCTTGAAAGGCCATACGCAGCCTCGCATCCGCCGGGCCTTCCCCTTCGCCGTGAGTAATCCGGGCGATAACCGTCCCGTCAAGGTTCTCCCGCGCCGCGAGCCTGATCAGCTGTTCCGCGTCTTCGGGAGACGCCGCGGCGGCCATGCGCTCCTGAGATTCAGAGAGGGCAAGCTCAACGCCGTCCAAGCCCGCGTACTTCTTGGGTATGGCGTCAAGGTCTATCGCAACCCCCGGGGCAAGCTCCCCCACTGCCACGGAAACCCCGCCGGCGCCGAAGTCGTTGCACCGCTTTATAAGCCGCGCTGCTTCAGGGTTCCGAAACAGGCGCTGGAGTTTCCGCTCCTCAAGGGGGTTGCCTTTCTGCACTTCCGCGCCGGAGGTCTTGACCGAGGCCCGGTTGTGCGCCTTCGAGGAACCGGCGGCGCCGCCTATGCCGTCCCGGCCGGTCTTCCCTCCCAGAAGCACCACCACGTCTCCGGCGGCAGGATCTTCCCGCCGCACCCATGAGCAGGGGGCCGCGCCTATCACCGCGCCCAGCTCCAGGCGTTTCGCCAGAAACCCGGGGTGGTAAAACTCCGCCACCTGGCCTGTAGCAACGCCTATCTGGTTTCCGTAGGAGGAATACCCTGCGGCGGCGGAACGGGCGAGGGTGCGCTGGGGCAGTTTGCCTTCCAGCGCGCCCGCCTCCCGTGGGTCAGCGCCGCCTGAAACCCGCATGGCTTGATACACAAAGGCCCGCCCCGAAAGGGGGTCCCTTATGGCGCCGCCCAAACAGGTGGCGGCCCCGCCGAAAGGCTCGATTTCCGTAGGGTGGTTATGGGTCTCGTTCTTAAAGAGGAGCAGCCAGGGCTCCTCTGACCCGTCGTCGAAGGAGGCGCTGATACGAAGGGTGCAGGCGTTGACTTCTTTCGATTCGTCTAAATCCCCAAGGAGCCCCTGCTTTTTTAATACCTTCCCGCCGATAACGGCCATATCCATAAGGGAGCGCGGCGGCGGTCGGCCAAGATAGAGCGCGTCCCGGGCCGCTTCGTAGCGGGCAAGGGCGTTCCGCAGGTCTTGGGCAAGGGGGCCCTCAGGAATAACAAGGGAATCAAGGGCCGTGGTAAAGGTGGTATGCCGGCAATGGTCCGACCAGTAGGCGTCGATAACCCGCAGTTCCGCTTCAGTCGGGTCCCGCTGTTCGCCGGCGAAATAGGCTTGGCAGGCTTTGAGGTCGTTGTCGGACATAGCAAGGCCGTAGTCCCCGGCCCGGCGCCCGGGCGCGGCAAAGCCTTCGATGCGCCCCGCGCCCCGGGGCGCGCCCGGCTCCTCCTCGTGAAACCCGTCCGGCGCTTCCCGGGAGTCCGCCGGATTGATAAGATACGCCTTAACCGCCGCAAGCGCCGCGTCTGAAAGGGGCGGGTCCCCGTGCAGGATGTAAATGTCCGCGGCCTTCACCGAGGGCCTGCTGCCGCTTAGAAGGGCCGCGCACTGCTCAGCCGAGTCCGCCCGCTGGTCGTAC
>JAITHF010000163.1 GCA_031280115.1 Spirochaetaceae bacterium
GCATGAAGCCTTTATGGGGGGTTTGGGGGCAGCCTCCGGCTGTTTCAGCAGCCGTCGTTTGCACTATGAGCCGCAAACCATGAAGCGCCGGTAAAAAAAGCCCCCAAATTGCATTATAAGAGCGCAAGCGCAGCGCAGCGCTCGTAACCGAACAGAGAGGGGCCTTCACGGCGCGGAGATGTATCCGCGCAACGCGGAGAGGTATCCGCGCAACGCGGAGATGTATCCGCACGGCGCGGGGAGGTATCCGTGGGGCGCGGGGGCGCACCTCTAACGCGGAAAGGCCGCCCCCTGCGGCACCGTATGTACCCGCTGACCTATCGGGAAAAAGACCTGAAAAAAGAGGGGGAAAACAGGTTAAAGAAGGGTCGGATTCAGGCGGAAGGGGCTTGACAAACTCATATATACTATATAATTTCGTTTGTCGTTTTCGGCCACACTGCGCCCTAACGAAAACGCGATAATGTTACGTTTCATCATAATATCATAACAATACCACCCCTCTCACAGTTTTTCAACCGCCCTGCGTTTTTTTACGCGCTGCGCTTCGCTTGCGCTTTTTAAAGAGAATTTGGGGGAACCAGTTCCCCCAAACCCCCAACTAAAGGCTTCCTGCTTTGCGCCCTTCCGCCTGCGAATTCCGCTGAGGCGCCGCTTCTGGGTTGTGACTAAAATAGCGAACCCTCCCGCAACAAGAAGCACGTGAAACCCCCTGCGGGGGTTGTCTTGATTTTGATCTCGTAATATATTCTATAATATGAAGGTTGCCATTATTATGGGTTCCCTGTCGGATAAGCCGGTCATGGGAAAAGCCGCCGATGCCCTGCGGGAACTGGGAGTGGGCTTCACAGCCCAGGTCATCTCAGCCCACCGTGCGCCTGCACTGCTGCGGGAGGCCGTCTCCGCTCTTGAAAAAGAGGGCGCAGAAGTTATTATCGCCGGCGCCGGCCTTGCGGCGCACCTAGCCGGCGTTATCGCAAGCCTTACCATCCTTCCTGTCATCGGCGTCCCCATTGCCGCAGGCTCCCTAGGCGGGCTTGACGCGCTCCTTTCTACGGCGCAGATGCCCAAACCGGTCCCGGTCGCCGCAGTCGGCGTGGATAACGGCGCAAACGCCGGGTACCTCGCCTGCCGTATGCTGGCAGTAAAGTACCCTGAACTACAGGAGAGGCTCTCCCGCTTTTACAGCCGGCTCCAAGAAGATTCAAAGAGCGCAAAGGACGTGGTGTTATGACAAAAGGCGCCCTCCTCTATGAAGGCAAGGCGAAACAGCTGTACGCCGCAGAACAGGACGACAAGGTCATCATCCATTATAAAGACGACGCCACCGCGTTTAACGGCGCGAAAAAAGGCGTGATAGAAGACAAGGGCATCCTTAATAACCGGATAGCCTCCCGCCTGTTTGAACTCCTTGAACAGTCCGGCGTGCCGACCCATTTCATCTGCCGCCTTTCTGACCGGGATATGCTGTGCAAAAAGGCCCGGATTATCCCGCTTGAAGTAATCGTCCGCAATGCCGCCGCAGGGTCCATGGCAAAGCGCCTGGGCCTTGCGGAAGGGGCGGCGCTTAAAACCACCGTGTTCGAACTTTCGTATAAAGACGACGATCTGGGGGACCCGCTCATTAACGACTATCACGCGGTGGCTATCGGCGCTTCCAGCTTTGAAGAGATAAAAGCCCTCTTTGCCAGAGCCGCTGAAATCAACCGCATCCTGTCGGGTTTCTTTTTTCACCGGGGCATTAAACTCATTGACTTTAAGCTGGAGTTCGGCAGGACCCCAAGCGGGGCCTTGGTGCTTGCTGACGAGATCTCGCCGGATACCTGCCGCTTCTGGGACGCGGCAACCAACGAAAAACTGGACAAGGACCGGTTCAGCCGGGATCTGGGAAACGTGAAAGGCGCATACGAAACCATCCTCGGCAAGGTAGCGGGCAATGGCGGGGGCTGAGGGGACGCGGGACGCGGCTGAAGGCGGCGGGCTCCGTGAAGCCTGCGGGGTCTTCGGCGTGTTCTCTAACGCCCAAGAGGCCGACGCGGCGCCTCTGGTGTATTACGGGCTCATCTCCCTCCAGCACCGGGGGCAGGAGAGCGCGGGCATCGCGGCAGTGAAAGACAGGGTTCTTACATGCCGCAAGGGGCTTGGGCTTGTAGGAGAGGTGTTTAATCAGGATCTCCTTGGCCTTCTGCGGGGCCCCGCCGCGATAGGCCATGTGCGCTACTCCACCTGCGGGGCTAACGTTATCGAGAACGCCCAGCCCTTTGTGAGCCGCTTCAAGCTCGGTTCTATCGCTATCGCCCACAACGGCACCCTTACCAATGCGGACGTGGTGCGGGAGCTCCTTGAGGACGCGGGTATCGGCTTTACCTCCTCCTGCGACAGCGAAGTTATCATCAACCTTATCGCGAAGAACTACCGCAAAGGGCTTGAACGGGCGCTCACTGATACGATTAAGTTTATACAGGGCTCATACGCGCTGGTAGTGCTTACTGATGACGCCCTGGTCGGCGCCAGGGACCCTAAGGGGATCCGCCCCCTGTGTCTGGGGAAGCGGGATGAGAGCTGGATTTTGGCCAGCGAGTCCTGCGCCATTGACGCGGTGGGCGGCGCGTTTGTGCGGGATGTGGAGCCCGGGGAACTCGTTATCATCACCAAAGGGCAGGTGCTCTCGTTCTGTTTCAGCGAGAAAACCCGGCGGGGGGTCTGCGCGTTTGAGTACGTGTACTTTGCCCGCCCGGACAGCGTGATTGACGGGCTTGACGTGTACGGCTCAAGGGTGCGGGCCGGGCGTATTCTGGGGCGGGAGTCCGCGGCGGCTGCGGACATGGTGATAGGCGTGCCGGATTCAGGGTGCCCCGCGGCTGTAGGCTACAGCAGGGCCTCCGGCACGCCTTTCGGCCTGGGGATTGTCAAAAGCAAGTATGTAGGGCGGACCTTTATCGCCCCTAGCCGGGACGAACGGGAAAAAGCGGTGTCAGTGAAACATAACGTTATCCGCAGCGAGGTTGAGGGGAAGCGGGTGGTGCTTATCGACGACTCGATTGTGCGGGGCACCACGAGCCGCCGGCTTGTTTCCCTGCTCCGGTCAGCGGGGGCGCGGGAAGTGCATATCCGCGTGTGCTCCCCGCCGGTGCGCTTTCCCTGCTTCTTTGGCATCGACACCCCCCACCGCAAGGACCTTATCAGCAATAAAGCCGGCGCCGAAGAACTGGGCGCGGAACTGGGCGCGGACAGCCTCTCGTTTCTCTCGGTAGAAGGGCTGCTTGAATCCCTTGACGGCGGCGGCTACTGCCTCGGCTGTTTTACCGGGGAATACCCTATATCGGTTCCGGGGGAGGCGGGGTGCAGTTGACCCTGGGCAGATACCGGCGGCGCGGCGCGTATACAGGTAACACAGGTAACACAACCTCTCAAACCAAACGAAAGACCGCGCTTTTTTCCGCGGCCTTTCTGCTTTTTCTTTGCGCCCCGCCGCTCATGCCGCTTGGGTCTTTCGCGTCAGGGCTTAAACGGGAAACGCCGCCCCTTAGTATGCCTCTTGAGAGCGCCGGAGGCGGCAGCCGGCAGGAAGCGGGGAGCCTTCCCTCAACGCTTACTATCGTGGCGGCAGGAGACAACCTTATCCATGACGTGATAATCAGGGAAGCCCAAAAAGAGGAGGGCGTCTATGATTTCACCCTGTTTTACGCGCCGGTAAAGCCCCTCATCGAAGCCGCGGACATTGCCTTTATCAATCAGGAAACCCTTCTTGCAGGCCGCAGGTTCGGCTATTCCGGCTACCCCCGGTTTAACACGCCTCAAGAGGCGGGCATTGCCCTGCTTGACATGGGCTTCGACGTGATAAACCACGCGAACAATCATGTCATGGACAAGGGGGAAGAGGCGGTTTTCGCCACAATGGACTTCTGGGACGACCGGGCGCAGGCGTCGTACCTTGGCATCCGCCGGTCCCAGGAACAGCGGGAGCGGCCCCTTATCATCGAGAAGAACCGCATCACCCTTGGATTTCTCTCCTATACCTACGGGACCAACGGCCTTCGCACCCCCAAGGACAAACCCTATCTCGTGTCCCTTATTAACACGGAGAAAATGGCTGAAGAGATCGGCGCCCTTCGCCCGGGCTGCGATTTCCTCGTAGTGTCTATGCACTGGGGAACCGAATACGAAAAGGCGCCCAACCGGGAGCAGGAGAAACTGGCGCAATTTCTGGCGCGCCATAACGTAGACCTCATCATAGGCCACCACCCCCATGTGCTCCAGCCGGCGGTGTACCTTCCCCGGCCCGACGGGGGGGAAACCCTGTGCGTGTACTCTCTGGGCAATTTTCTGTCCGCCCAAGATATGAACGCCGCCCTTCTGGGGGGGCTCCTGTACGTGAGGCTTACGAAGGCTCCCGATGGCGGCGGGGCTGTTGTTATTGAACAGGCGGGCATCCTCCCGCTTGTTACCCATTATGAGGAGGGGTACACGGCCTTCCGTGTCTACCCCCTCTATGATTATACGCCGGAGCTTGCGGCGCGGCATAGGAACAAGGCCCGAAGCGATCTCAGCCTTTCTTCTTTGCGCGCTTTAGCCGGCAAAGCCGCAGGGGCGCTGCTCATGGACGCCGATCCTTTTAAGTAACCTGGAGGGGATATGCAGAACGTATTTATTTTTGAAGACTTAGCCTATGTAAAAGACGAGGTTATCCGCGCCGTCGCGGAGGGGATGGCTCCTGATGAACTGGCCTGGGCGCTGACTCGGGAAAACGAACATATCCGCAAGCGGTTTTTTAATGATCTGTCATGGGATGATCTTAACCTCCTTAAAAAAAAGCTCCATGAGATCGGCGCGCCTGATTCACAGAAGAAAAAAGCGGCGCACAAAAAGATTTTTGCCCTGGTAGGGGGGCTTCCTGAATATAAGAACGTCCGGTTCCAGCAGGGCTTTGACGATCAGGAAGATTTTGAGTGGTTTCTCACGGACGCGCCCCTTCCTGAGGAGGCGGTGTACGGCTTTTCCCAGACTGATACGCCTTGGCCCCGGTTCTTCGAGACCCATGACGGCGCGCGGATACTGCAAGAGATTACCGCGAAGAACAAGGCCGACGGCTTTGGGATTGGGCGGCTCCCGAACTCCGCCATACAGCTCGTCAATTTCGCCGTGTGCCCCAAGTGCGGGCGCGCCTTTTCTTTCAAGGAGCTTGCCTATTATTACGCCCATCCCCGGCAGGACCCTTCCTGCAAGACGCCGGTGGATCAGATACGGGAGGATACCCGTATGTACTGCTCCGCCTGCAAGCTCTATTTTATCCCGTCCCTCCTTGTGGTTGGCCGCAAAGTTGAGCGGGAGGTGCAAGGCATGAGCCGGCTTCAAACCTTATATTTTATCGAACAGCACTTTGCCCGGCAGGATGTGCGGGTTTTATCCAGCAGCGAAGCCAACTTTGTGCGGAAAGATAAGTTCCACACGAAAATCATGCCCAAAGAAACCGCCTCTGTGCAGTTGTTTTTGAGCGGTATCGCTGACTGTACCGAAACGCCGGCAGTTTCCAAGGCCCTGGTGAAGGGCATTCTCAACGACGTGTTCTTAAAAGAACTGGAAGAGAAGCCCGCGCTGGCCTGCAACCTTTTATACTATACGCCGCCGGCGCTGATACCCAATCTCATCGAAGGCGCCAACGTAGCTTTTAACGACCCGGTTTTCGGCATCTGGCAATAACCCCCTGCGGGGGATTCACGTGCTTCTTGTAGCGATAAGGTTTGCAAGTTTAGTCACAACCCCGAAGCGGCGCCTCAGCGGACGCCGCAAACGCACGGGCGCTGCACACGCCGCACTGGTTGGGGGTTTGGGGGCAGCCTAAGGCTGTTCCCTTACGGGAAGTTCGCAAAAAAATACGCGAAACATGAAGCGCCGGTAAAAAAGCCCCCAAATTCTCTTCAAAGAGGCGCGCAGCGCCGATAAGTCATTATACGATAATGATTTATATGGGGACAGGACAGTTTATTTTGCTCGCAAACAACTTTA
>JAITHF010000237.1 GCA_031280115.1 Spirochaetaceae bacterium
ACCCCCGCTAAAGGCTTCCTGCGCTGCGCCCGTGCGTTATCAAAGCGCGGTGAGGCGCCGCTTCTGGGTTGTGACTAAACGTGCAAACCCTCCCGCAACAAGAAGCACGTGAATCCCCCGCAGGGGGTTGCGCTTTTTTCTTTTTTCTTATATATCTTATGTATCTTATTAGCGATGAAGGAAAACCCTATGGCACCTAAAAAAAATACCGATACATGGGCTTTTGAAACCAAACAAATCCACATCGGACAGGAAGAACCGGACCCGGCGAGCGACGCCCGGGCCGTGCCTATCTATCAAACCTCCTCTTATGTGTTCCACAACTCAGCCCACGCGGCGGCGCGGTTCGGCCTTACCGACGCCGGCAACATCTACAGCCGCCTTACCAACTCAACCCAAGAGGTGCTGGAAAAGCGCGTCGCCGCTCTGGAAGGCGGCGTAGGCGCCCTGGCGCTGGCGTCCGGCGCCGCGGCGGTTACCTACAGCTTTCTTAACCTTGCCCGCGCCGGCGACCATATTGTCTCGGCAAAGACCATCTACGGCGGCACCTACAACCTGCTTGCCCACACCCTGCCGATATACGGGATACACACCGCCTTTGTAGAGCCTGAGATAGACGCTTTTGCCAAGGCTATAACCCCTCAAACCAAAGCCCTCTTCATCGAAACCCTGGGAAACCCCCATTCAAATATTATTGATATCGAGAAACTGGCGGATCTGGCGCACAGCCATAAGATCCCCCTGGTGGTGGACGCCACCTTTACCACGCCCTATCTCCTGCGCCCTATCGAGTACGGCGCGGATATTGTTATCCATTCGGCCACCAAGTTCCTCGGAGGGCACGGCACCACCCTGGGGGGCGTCATTGTGGACGGCGGGAAGTTCGACTGGGAAGCAAGCGGCAAATTCCCCGCCATTACCGACCCGAGCCCCAGCTACCACGGCATTTCTTTTGTCAAAGCCGGGGGCCCCGGAGCGTTCATCCTGCGCGCCCGGGCTATCCTCCTTCGGGACACAGGGGCGTGCATCTCGCCGTTCAGCGCCTTTCTTCTCTTGCAAGGGGTGGAGACCCTCTCGCTGCGGGTGGAGCGCCATATAGAAAATACCCTCAAGGTTATCGAATACCTGAAAACCCAGCCGAAGGTTGAGAAGATACATCATCCCTCCCTGCCGGACGACCCAAGCCACGGCCTTTATACCCGCTATTTCCCCAAAGGCGCAGGTTCTATTTTCACCTTTGAAATCAAAGGCGGCGCTAACGAAGCCCGGGGGTTCATCGACCGGCTCCAGATATTCTCCCTCCTTGCCAATGTTGCGGACGTGAAATCTTTGGTTATCCATCCGGCAAGCACCACCCACTCCCAGCTCAGCGAGGCGGAGCTTCTGGAACAGGGCATAAAGCCGAACACGGTGCGCCTTTCTATCGGGACGGAACACAGCAAGGATATTATCGCGGACCTTGCCCAAGCCTTTGCCGCGTCTTAATGCGCGGCCCTACCCAAGGGGCGGCTCCTTGAGCAGCGCCGCGTAGAGGCCGTTCCGGGCGAGCAGCTCCTCATGGGTCCCCTGCTCGGCTACGACGCCGTCGCGCAGGACCAGGATACGGTTCGCGCCGCGGATAGTCGAGAGCCGGTGGGCGATGACAATGGACGTGCGCCCTGCAAGCACCCGCTTTATGCCGAGCTGAATAAGCGCCTCTGTTTCGGTGTCAACCGAGCTTGTCGCCTCGTCGAGAATCACTACCGCCGGGTTGTGGGCAATCACCCGGGCGAAACTGATAAGCTGGCGCTGGCCGGAGGAAATGTTTGCAGCCCCCTCTGAGAGGGCGGTCTTATAGCCCTGGGGGAGCGCGGCGATAAACTCGTGGGCGTACACGGCCTTTGCCGCCGCTTCTATCTCCGCATCCGAAAGGGAAAGCCCCAGGCTGATATTGTCCGCCACGGTTCCGGAGAAGAGAAACACTTCCTGCAAAACCGGCAGCGCTGACCTCCGCAGAAGCGGAAGGGGGATATCCGTTACCGGCACCCCGTCAAGGAGGACCGCCCCTGAATCAATGTCCCAGAGGCGGGTAAGGACGTTGATAATCGTGGTCTTCCCGGCGCCGGTATGCCCCACGATGGCGGTCATGGCGCCGCGCTCGGCGGTGAACGAAAGCCCTTTAAGGATTTCCTCCCCGGCCTTGTAGGAAAACCGCACATCCTGAAACGCCGCCTCCCCCTGCACCGCAAGCTCCCGTACGCCCCGGTCCGGAACAGCCTCGTCAGCGTCCATCAAGGCGAAGACCCGCTCCCCGCCGGCCATCGCGGACTGAAGTATCGTGTATTTCTCGGCTATGTCCATAACCGGCGCGTAGAACATACCGGTAAGGTTGATAAAGGCGATAAGCACTCCTAGGGAAATATGCAAGGTAAGCGCCAGATAGCTTCCGGCAATGATAACCGCCGCCACAGTAATAACCGAGAACCACTCCACCAGGGGCCGGAACGTGGCGAACACGTACATCTCCCCCAGTTTCGCTTGAAGCAGTTCGCCGCTGCGCTGCTCGAACTCGCGGCGGCTCCGCTGTTCCCCCCGGAAAAGCTGCACCACCTGGGCGCCTGAAAGCCGCTCTGAAAGATAGGCGTTCACGCTGGACGAGGCGGCCCGCTGCCTGCGGAAAGCGTCTCTGGCGCGGACGCGGCTTACCGCCGCGGCGATGAGCACCGGCGGCAGGGTAAGCGCCGCGGCCAGGGCAAGAACCGGCGAGAGGATACACAGGGTTATAAGGACTCCGGCCATGACCGAGAGGTCTTTAAGGAGCGCCATAAGCACAGCGGTAAAAAACTCGTCAATAGTCTCAACGTCTCCGGTAAGGCGGGTTACAAGGCGCCCCACAGGATGGCGGGAGAGAAAGGCGGAGGACTGGGAAACGGTCTTCTTGAAAAGGCCGGTGCGGATGTCTTTCATAACCCGCTGGCCTATAAGGCTGGTTGTCCAGGTCTGGATAAACGTAAAGGCAAAGATAAGCCCCTGTATGCCAAGGAGCGCCAGAGCGCCTTTTATAATGAGCGCCAGATCCCCTGCGCGTACTGCGGCAATCTCCCGCACAGAAAGGCCCGCCAGGTCTTTCAAACGCACTGCGGCCCGGTCTTGTTCAATGATAAACATTTCAGGATGGGACCGGGCCGCCGCCGCCGCCGGGCTTGAAGGGGCGCAGGTAAAGGCGTACCACCCGCCTGCTTCTTGCCCCCGGGGAGCCTGAGGCCCGGCGCCGCTTTGCAAGACAAACCGGCGGGAACCCACGCGGATACCCGCCGCGCTTTGCTCACGGGGGCCCTGCTCCGCCGCGTCCTCAACCAGAAAGCGCGGGAGGATAGCCCTGTCTATGATTTTCTGGGTCATAACCGGCACGGCAAGCTCCCCCAGGGTTGACAGCGCAAGCGCCGCCGCTGCCGCCGCGGCCAGACGGGGGTAGGGTTTAACATAGGAGAGAATACGGCGGGCTATCCGGTGGTCGTAGTCCTTGAGCACCGCTTCGGTTTCAAAATAATCAGCCATAGGGCCCCTCTTTTTTATCAGCTGTCCCGCCGCCCGGCGGATCCTGTATCGCGGCCATGCGGGAGAAATACCCGCCTTGCGCCATAAGCTCCGCCGGCGCCCCCTGTTCGGCCACCCGCCCTTTGTCCAGCACCACCACCTTATCCGCGTCTTTAAGGGTGGAGATCCGGTGGGATATAATAATCGTGGTCCTGCCTTTCCGCGCCTTGAGCAGCCTCTTCAGCACCTGCCCCTCGGTTTCCCGGTCAACCGCCGAAAGAGAGTCGTCAAGGATAAGTATCTCAGGCTCAACCGCCAGGGCCCGGGCGACGGCCACCCGTTGTTTCTGCCCCCCTGAAAGGGTAAGCCCCCGCTCGCCTATCACCGTGTCCCAGCCCAGGGCGAAAGACGCCATGTCCCGTTCCAGCGCAGCCAAGGACAGGGCGTTCGCGGCGCCTTGGCAAGCAGGCGCGCCTTCCTCGTTGAGGGTTCCCTCAAGGCCGTAGCAGATATTGCGCTTTATGGAGTCCGAAAAAAGGTAGCTGTCCTGAGGGGTAACGCCGAAGCAGGCGCGCAGTTTCTCTAAATCCCATTTTTCCACGCCCACGCCTTTTACCCGCACCGTATTGGCCGGCGGGTCAACCGTGCGGGTAAAGGTCTTTATCAGCGTGGATTTCCCGGCGCCGGTTCTGCCGGTGATGCCCACGAAACTGCCTGCCGCTATGGTGAGGCTCACCCCTTCAAGCGCGGTGCGCCCCTCAGGATAGCGGAACGTAAGGTCCGTAACCGTTATAGCAGGCGCGTCCTGAGAAAACGCGGTTTCCGGCGCTGCCGGAGACGCGATGCTCGGAAGGGCGTCCATAATCTCGTACACCCGCCCCAGGCTCACGGCGCCGCGCTGTATCATGTGCGCCACAAACCCTGCGCCCATGAGGGGCCAGACAAGCATCTGGAGATACCGGAACAGCGCCACCATTGCGCCCGGGCTCATCTGCCCTGTAACTACGCGGCTCCCGCCGGCGAGCAGGGCTATAAGAAACGTAAGGCCCGAAAGGAACGAAATAAACGGGAAGAACACCCCGTAGAGTCTTACCAGCGCCATGTTCGCGTTTTGGTAATCCTCGTTGGTATCGGCGAACTTCTTGATAAACCACCATTCTTTCCCAAAGGATTTCACCACCCGGATACCAGCAAAGGTTTCTTGGGCGGTATCGC
>JAITHF010000198.1 GCA_031280115.1 Spirochaetaceae bacterium
AAACTCACTTTGCTAGCAAAGAAACTTGTTTTGCGTGCAAAAAAACCGGTTTTCCTGCCGTGCTTTGTTGGTATATTAAAAATTATCGGCGCTTTCGCGCCTCTTAAAGAGAATTTGGAGGGCTTTTTTACCGGCGCTTCATGTTTCGCGTATTCTTTTGCGAACTTCGCGTAAGGGAACAGCCTTCGGCTGCCGGCGCTTCATGGTTTGCGGCTCATAGTGCAAACGACGGCTGCTGAAACAGCCGGAGGCTGCCGGCGCTTCATGTTTCGCGTATTCTTTTGCGAACTTCGCGTAAGGGAACAGCCTTCGGCTGCCGGCGCTTCATGGTTTGCGGCTCATAGTGCAAACAACGGCTGCTGAAACAGCCGGAGGCTGCCGGCGCTTCATGTTTCGCGGCTCATAGCGCAAACAACGGCTATTGAAACAGCCGGAGGCTGTCGGCGCTTTCGCGCCTCTTTAAGAGAATTTGGGGGAACCAGTTCCCCCAAACCCCCGCTAAAGGCTTCATGTTTCGCGCCCTTCCGCCTGCAAAGCGCGGTGAGGCGCCGCTTCTGGGTTGTGACTAAACGTGCGAACCCTCCCGCCGCAAGAAGCACGTGAAACAGCCTTCGGCTGCCCCTGCGGGGGTTGCAAGGGAGGCGGGGTTAGGGTATAAAATTACTGGTAGCAGCATGGCTATACTGTATATTATTGGCACCCCTATTGGAAACTTGGGGGATATGACCTATCGGGCAGTGGAAATCCTTAAAACGGTTGGCCTTATCGCCTGCGAAGACACAAGGCGGACCGTAAAACTGCTCAACCATTTCGGCATACAATCGCCCCTCCTCTCGTGCAGGGCGGGAAACGAAAGACCTGCCGCCGCAAAAGTCCTGTCCCGCCTCAATGAAGGCAAAAACGCCGCCTATACAAGCGATGCCGGCACCCCGGGGCTGAGCGACCCCGGCGCCCTGCTCGCCCGCCTCGCGTCCCAAGCGGGACACCAGGTCATCCCCGTTCCCGGGGCGTCCGCCTTTGCCGCCCTGGTAAGCGCTTCAGGCGGCAGGGATAAAACAATTATCTTTGAAGGCTTTCTCTCCCCCAAAACCGGACGCCGCCGCTCAAGGCTCAAAACGCTCCTTGCAAGCGGCGCCGCCTTTGTCCTGTATGAATCCCCCTTCCGCATACTCAAGGTTTTGGAAGATTTAGTCGAATTTGATAAAGAGCGGTATGTGTGCGTAGGGCGGGAGATGACCAAACTGCACGAAGAATACCTGCGCGGTTCCGCGGCGGACATACTGGCCGCTTTAGCGGAAAAAAACGGACAAATCGGCGAGTTTTCGGTGTTCGTATCTGGAAATAAAGCCGGCGAGCGTGTAAACTAGTTAAAGGTAAACACCGATACTTTTAATAGGCAGGATTATGTTATGATGATTGATAGAATAAATTCCATAAATCTCATCCAGCAGGGTAAAAGCGCGGGGTGGAACAACCAGATAAACCGGACAGCCCAGGCGGATTCGATTACCCTCTCGGCTGAGGCCGTGGAAAAAAGCGAGCTGTACCGGGCGTACGCCCTGGTGGAATCCGCTTCTGACGTCAGGCTGGACCGTATCGCTGAACTCAAGAAAAAGATCAACGACCCCTCTTATATTAACGATACGATTATCAACGCTACAGCGGATAAAATCATGGATGTTCTCGGCTTATAAACGCTTAGCCCTGTTCCAAAAAGGCGGAATACCAGGTTCCGCCTTTTTTGTTTTTGAGCGGCAATGATACCCCCGGGCAAACTCGAAAAACTTCCCCGCACGCTTAGGCTGCGTAAAACCGTCAAACTCCTCGAAGAAGCGGAGCGCCGCCTCCTCTCCGGCATGGCCGCGCCTGAGGCGGACTGGCCGGGGATACTTGCGCTGATACAGCATGATGTTCCGGCAGAACACGCCTGCCTGGTACACGCGGCGCAGGCGGCGCTGGAACCTGCCGCTTCTCATGCCGGCGCCCCGCGGCTCCTGCGCTGCCTCAACGCCCTGAGGCACTGCCTCCTTGCTGAAACAGGAAAGGCGCCGGCGGACTGGGACTTTATTGACCGCGACGGGGGCCTTGACCCGGGGCGGCGCCTTGTTTTCCCCGGGGTCTGGGTCTACCTTGAGGACATCCGCTCCCCTTTTAACGTGGGATCCCTGTTCCGTACTGCCGAGTCCTTTGGAGCGGCGCGTATCCTCCTCTCCCCGTTCTGCGCGGACCCGCGCCACAGGAGGGCGGAGCGCACTGCCAAAGGCTGCGTTTCCCTGCTGCCCTGGGAGCGGCTTGGGCTGGACGGCCTCCTGCGCTTGGGGGCGCCGGCCTTTGCCCTTGAAACAGGCGGGACCGCTCTGGATGATTTTTCTTTTCCCGCTCAGGGGGTTATGCTGGTGGGGTCGGAGGAACTGGGGTTAAGCCCTGAAGCGCTGGCCGGGTCTGACAAGTCTCTGGGGCGGGTTTCTATCCCCACCTACGGCGCCAAAGGTTCGCTTAATGTGTCGGTGGCATTCGGTATCGTTATGCGAGCCTGGGCCGAGCGGGCGCGCCTTGACAGGGCGGCTCTGCTCAAAACTTGAGGCAGGGGGATTAAGGGGCGGCGGAAAAGTTTTGTAACAACATCCTTGACCGCACTCCCTGTTTTATGGTAGGGTAAAAAAGCCGGACAGACACCTCCCCGCGCAACACGGGGAAGTAACGTCTATGGATGGAGGCGCCGGCCCTTGCAAACAGAAACAAGGGCGGGAACCGCCGCAGGAAAAAGAAAAAGCCCGCTTAGAAAATAAGAAAATAAAAGAAAAAAGAGCGGGAAGGAAGAAGAAAACCCGGGGAGCGGGCCGGGCAACCGGAACAAGCCCCCCAAGCCCTAGAAAAAGCCTTGAGGCATAGGGTAGCTGATTAGAAGGAGTCATCATGTCGGGCCACAGTAAATGGGCGACTATTAAACACAAGAAAGGCGCCGCTGACGCGAAGCGGGGCCAGATGTTCACCAAACTCATCAAAGAAATCTCTATCGCCGCCCGCATGGGCGGGGGCGACATAGAGGCCAACCCCCGTCTGAGGACCGCGGTTCTTAAAGCCCGGGGCGCGAATATGCCCAAGGATAATATCGACCGGGCCGTTAAGAAAGGCACAGGCGAGCTTGCCGGCGTCAGTTACGAAGAGCTTGTCTATGAAGCCTACGCGCCCGGGGGCGTGGCAATCTTTATCGAGGTGCTGACGGACAACAAAAACCGCGCTGCCGCGGATATCCGCAATATCCTCACCAAAGGCGGGGGCCAGCTTGCCACCGCAGGCTCGGTCTCCCGCCTCTTTAAGCGGGCGGGCATCATTACCCTTGACGGGGAAAAGTACAGCGAAGACGCGGTAATGGAAGCGGCCCTTGAGGGCGGCGCCGACGACGTGTCCCTTTCAGACGGCATTATCGAAGTTACCACCGCGCCTGAGGACTTTGAGTCCGCCCTTAACGCGCTTAGCGAAAAGAAGTTTGAGACCTTGAGCGCGGAAATCAGCATGGTTCCTGAAAGCGAAGCCAGCCTTGACAACGACGCCACCGCCAAGGTGCTGCGCCTTGTGGAGCGGCTTGAGGAAAATGACGACGTGCAGAACGTATATTCCAATATCGCTATCCCCGAAGGCTTTGAAGCGGACTAAACAGACGCGCTGCCAGGCGCCGCAGGACGGGAGCGCGCCTTGCAGCGGCCCCCTTTCGGCGGGGAAACCGGAAAGCCGGCGCATTATCGGCCTTGACCCGGGGCTCGCGTTTTCCGGCTGGGGGGTAATCGAGTGGGACAGGATCAGAATCCGGCACATTGCCCACGGCTGTATCGAAACCCAATGCCATATTCCCCACCCCCGGCGGCTGTTCGCCATTTACCAGCAGATAAGCGCGGTTCTTGACGACTATTCCCCTGACGAATCCGCGATGGAAACCCTCTATTTCGCCCGAAACGTTACCAGCGCCTTGCTCGTGGCCGAAGCCAGAGGGGTTATTGCCATGACTCTGGCGCAGCGGGGGCTTTCAGTGCGGGAGTTCAGCCCAAGCGCTATAAAACAGGCGGTAGCAGGGCGGGGCGCTGCGGACAAAGCCCAGGTACAGGAGATGGTGCGCCTTATTCTGGGGCTTCCTGCGGTTCCCGCGCCGGATCACGCGGCGGACGCCCTGGGCGCCGCGGTGTGCTGCGCCCATACCGCGCTTGAGCGGGTCAATCAATAAGCATAAAGTCGTTGAAATAGAGCGTGTCAATGGCTCCCAGGCGGAGGAGGCGGTTATACCGGCCAAGGAGTTCGGCCTTGATGTCCTGCTCGTCCATGCCCCCCAGCTCTTCGGCGCCCCGGCCCCTAAAATACTCGGCAGCCGCGTTCCTTAGGTCCGGTATCTTTGACGCCAGCTCTTCGGCGAAGGGTACATCCTGCGGATTGTAGGGAAAAGCGATGGAAACCACCACGGTTACAGGCGGGGTATCGCCGCTCATAATCCGCAGCCTGCCTATGCCGGTGAATATCCGGCTGTCAAGAGGCGGGTTCCGGCCCTGCGGAGGCGGCGGCGCCGGCGCGGGGACCGTGTAGATTGGTTTCGCGTGTTTGAACAGGAGGCCGTAGACCGTTCCTCCGGCAAGAAAGAGCGCCAGCGCCAAACCAATGATTATAAGGACGCGGTAAGAAACCGTCAAAATACGTGCGGCCCCGGTATTTTTGAGGGGTGTTTGTTCCATAACTTACAAAATAACCGTAAACCGGATCTCCCGCTACCCCCTGCGCAGCCGGAGGCTGTTTCACACCCTGCGGGTGATTCACGTGCTTCCTGCGGTGAGAGGGTTTGCACGTTTAGTCACAACCCAGAAGCGGCGCCTCAGCGGACGTCGATGGCGCACGGGCGCTGCACACGTCGCACTGGTTGGGGGTTTGGGGGAACTGGTTCCCCCAAAAAAACAGAAAGAGGCGCGAAGCGCCGCTCAAACTCATTATAAAACAATGAGTTGTTTGTGCAAAAAACAGCGCCCCGAAACCTTACCGGTAATTACCGGAGGCTTAGCGGCAGCTGCCCCGAAGCCGGACGGCGCCCGGTCTGGGTCT
>JAITHF010000221.1 GCA_031280115.1 Spirochaetaceae bacterium
CGGCCTGGGAGCCTTTAATGAGACTATACTCAAAAAGTATGGACAAGAACCGGATAATATATTTCATATTCAATCTCAACACTCTGACATTGGGCTGCATCCGACACAAAAACCTTTAAAACTAATGGAATTGCTTGTTGAATTAACGACAATAAAAGAACAGATCGTATGTGATCCTTTTTGCGGCAGCGGAACCACATTAGTAGCATCGTTACGCCTTAATAGAAAATATATTGGTTTTGAAAAAGAAGAAGCGTATTATAATATCGCGATAGAAAGAATAAATAAAGAAAATAGGTTAATCTAAAAATTGTTAAATGCGGCCCCCTGCGGGCAGCCTCTAAGGCTGTTTCAGCGCCCCCATAAATTCTTCAAAGAGGCGCGAAAGCGCCGGTAATTCATCTGCGCCGCGCCCTTTTGCCAGCGGGTCGGCGGGCGTTTATTTTGGATCCAAAGTGACTTATTTTGGATCCAAAGAACTTTATTTTGGATCCAAGAAAACTTATTTTGGATCCAAGAAAACTTATTTTGGATCCAAGAAAACTTATTTTGGATCCAAGAAAACTTATTTTGGCGCCGGCGGAAGGGGATCTGGGGGTGAGGAAAACGGCTGCCCTGCCTTTGGCTGCTTGACAGAGGGAATAAAATTATAGTATATTTTCTGTATTGTATTATGTTTTTGCGACCGTATAGCCGGGCAATAGCGCAGTTGGTTTAGCGTACAAGTCTGGGGGACTTGGGGTCCCCGGTTCAAATCCGGGTTGCCCGACTACACGGTCCTATTTTTCCCGCCCCGTCCTGCCTTTGCCCCGCCCCGCCTATAATCCGAGAACCACCCCTGCAATGCCGGCAAGGGCAATATAGATGATAGGATGCCCCTTGAAACGGGCTATAAGAACGTAGATGACTGCAAGAAGGATACATTCCCGAATACGGATAAAGCTGTAAAAGGACGCGCCCGACCGGTTGTACAGGGAAAGTTTTACGGCCCCGAAACCCGCGGCGCAGAGCAGGCCCGCGGCAGCAGGGCGGAGGCCGGAAAACACCGCCTTCACCAGGGCGCTCTCCTTAAACGCCTGCAAGACCCGGGCGATACCGATGATAATGGCAATCGACGGGCTTATAAGCCCCAGGGCCGCGGCAAGGGCCCCGGGCACGCCGGCGCGCAGGAAGCCGGTATACGCCGCCATGTTGACCCCGATAGCCCCGGGCAGGGATTGGGCCACAGCCTGTATGTTGCCGATCATTTGAAGGCTTAACCAGTCCTGTTTTTCCGCAAGCCGGTAGAGAAACGGAAGGGTGGCAAGACCGCCGCCTATGGAGAAAAGCCCTATCTGAAAAAACTGGGCAAAGAGAAAAAGACAGGTCACCGCAGGTTTTCCTGTTTTTTGCCGGCTGCTTTGGAGGAGGGGCGGTACAGGAGAAACCCGGCGATGCCCGCGCCCGTAACAAGCAGTACCGGGTTGGCGCTCAAAACCGCGGAAAGCCCAAAACTAAGGGCGAAGATAAGCGCCGCTTTCCCGTCTTTGAACAGCCCTTTGAGCAGTTTTACCGCAGTATCTATGATGAGCGCCCCCACCGCTATCCGTATGCCGGTGAACGCGTGCTGAACCGCCGGCTCTGCGGCGAAGTTCCGCAGGCACAGGGCGATAACCGAAATAAAAGAAACACCAGGGAGCGCGAAGCCTACTGTGGACACCACGCCGCCCAGGGGCCCCTTTTGTTTAAAGCCGATAAACGTTGACACGTTGACCGCGATGATCCCCGGCGTCACCTGGGCGATCGTGTAGTAATCCATCACCTCTTCAAGGGTGGCCCAGCCTTTTTTCTTTATGAGTTCCCGCTCAATCACGGGTATCATGGCATAGCCGCCGCCAAAGGTAACGCACCCTATTTTCAAAAAGGCGGCGAATAAATCAATATACCCTGCCATCTCTTTTATAAAACCTCCTGTTTCAGAAAAAAGCCGCCTGCCCGCTAAAACCCGCCGGCAGGGAGGAGGGCCAAAAGCTCCTCCGGCTTATCAATAATCCGCTCTGCCCCGGCGTTTTCCAGCACCTTTCTTGACCGGAAGCCCCAGCTTACCCCCAAGGCGTGGCAGTTCGCGTTGTGCGCGGTCTCCATGTCAATCTCAGAGTCGCCTATGACAATCGTCTGGCGCGGCGTGCTGTCAAGCTCCATAAGTATATCCCACACGGCCTGGGGGTCAGGCTTGCGGGGCGCCTGATTGGTGTCCCCCCTTACGGCGTCAAAGAAGCCCAGGGGGAAAAGCCCTTGCAGAACCAGACGGGTTACGGAATCGGGCTTGTTGGTGCATACCGCTGTTTTAAGCCGCCGCGCCCTAAGCTCCGCCATAAGCTCCGGTATCCCGGGATAGGGCTTTGAATACGCAAGGGGGCTTTCCGCATAAAAACGGGTGGCCCTTTCGGCAATCTCCGCGGCAAGTTTCTCGGCGCCGCTCTTGCGCTGTTCCTGCGGGGGAAGGGCAAGGAACGCAAGGCGCCGTATGCCCCAGCCTACGATGTGGGTGTATTCTGACGGGATAAGCGGGGGGAAATTATACTGCGCCAGGGCTCTGTTCATGGAAGCGGCAATATCGGCGATAGTGTCCACCAAAGTTCCGTCAAGGTCGAAGATAAGGCAGGTAAAATTCATTGCTCCTTCTCTGTTTTTCTGTTTTCTGTTTTTCTGATAGGAGTAACTATACCCCCATACAGAGGCATAATCAACCGCGCCCTAGGCGCCGCCCAGCACGTCAAGATTCTCGAAAATCTTCTCCGCCGGCCAGTTCCACCACTGTATATCCAAAAGATGTTTAATCACGTCGTCGTCAAAGCGTTTTTTGATAATCCGTACCGGGTTGCCGCCGGCGATCCAATAGGGCGGAATATCCGTGGAAACCACGCTGTTCGCAAGAATAACCGCGCCGTCTCCGATATGCACGCCGGGAAGCACGGTTACGCCGCGCTGGATGAGCACGTCATTATCAATCACCGTGTCCTTAATCAACCCGGGGTCGGGGGGTTCAAGCGCCTTCTCCTCCCGCCCTTCGCCCATAAGATGAAAGGGGTACGCGGTTACCGAGCTTATTCTGCGGTTAAAGCCGTTCATAATAAATTCAATCCCCCGGCTTATGCCGCAAAACCTGCCTATAACCAGCCGGTCCCCGATAAGAGGGTCAAGGTAGGTTACATGGCGTTCAAAATCCTCCGGGCATTCCGGATCCTCGTAATAGGTATAGTCGCCGATCACGATACGCGGGTTTTTAACCGTGTTTTTTATATAACAGATATGTTTAAGCATGGCATTCGGGTATACGCTCTCCGGATTGGGAGCAATCCGCCGGACGCCGCTGTTTCGCGTTCCTTCCACAACGTTCCTTCTATAATAATATATTTAAGTCTATCATGTAAGTATTGTTCAAGTATCGTTCTATCATTCACGTATCGTCCACGTATCGTTTACGTCTTGAAATGGCCGACCACGGCTTCTATGTGCGCGATGGTCTGGACCGTTTTCTCCGCCGCGTCGGACACTTTCCGGGTGTCGGTTTCTATGGTATTAAAGCCTGAAGCTATCTGGCCGATGTTCCGCTGTATCTCGTATGAGGCGTCTTTAAGGTGGGTTATGGCGCTGAGTATCGTCTGGTTCCCTGCGCTCATATCCTTTGAGCTGTTGCGTACCCGGACCGAAATATCCTTCATGGCGTGCAGGGTGGCCAGTATCTGGGACGAGCCGGCCTTCTGTTCGTTCATGGCTTCTTTTACCTCCCGCACGAGCGAGTCGGTCTGCCCGATACGGTCGGACACCCGCGAGAACGCGCCCTCTGA
Source organism: Spirochaetaceae bacterium (assembly GCA_031280115.1). Taxonomy (GTDB): domain Bacteria; phylum Spirochaetota; class Spirochaetia; order Treponematales; family Breznakiellaceae; genus JAITHW01. The sequence goes on from JAITHF010000221.1 coordinate 3,831, forward strand.
ATCTTTGGAGGCGTTTACCACTTCCGAGATTGCCTCCTGTACCAGATTTATCTCTTGGCGGATATTTTTTGACTGGGCCGCTGAGGTTTCGGCAAGCTTTCGTATTTCATCCGCCACCACCGCGAAACCTTGCCCGGTGGCGCCGGCGTGGGCCGCTTCAATGGCGGCGTTCATGGCAAGCAGGTTGGTCTGGCTGGCGATAACCGCGATAACCTTGTTGGCCTCAAGGAGCGCGGCGGACCTTTCGGCGATAAGCTCAATTTTCTTCCGCGACGTTACCTGGGCGTCCCTGCCCTTTTCGGAGAGCGCGGTAAGCTCGGCAAACTGGTCGGCCATAAGGTTAATAGAATTACCCATAGCCCCGATGTTGCCTATCATCTGTTCAATCGCCGAGGACGCCGCGTTTACGCTGTTCATCTGTTCCCCTATCATCTTTTCCATTGCGGTAATGCCGGCGATGATTTCTTCTGTGGCGCTTGATGACTCAGTAACGTTCTCCGCCTGGGCTTCCGCCTTCTGTTTCACCGCGCTGATGCTTTCGGCTATCTCAAAGACCGCGGCGGCGCTGGTCTTGGCGCTGCGCTGGAGGTTATCCCCCACTTCGGTAAAATCCGTCTGTATCTCTTTGAGCATCCGCATATTTACCGCTAAATTATGGCAAAAGAAGTTGGTAAAACCGGCTATAGTGCCAAGTTCGTCAACAGAGCTTATGAAAATGCGTTTTTTAAGGTCCTTTTGGGTGGAGGATATTTGCTCCATCTGGTTGATAATCGACTCGTACAAAAAAGAATTGCTTTTTATCAGGTTTATAAGAAGGCCCATAGTTACGGCAGTAAACGCCACGCCGCTGCCTATCACTGCGGCCACTGTTTTTTTAAGGAGGCTGGGATTGTGAAGCTCTGTGGCTTCAAGGAGGAGCGCCACCCAGGAAGCAGCGAGGATCATAGTCATAAGGCAGACGAAAACCGGCACGATGAACACCTTGTGGCATTGGCGGGAGCTCCGCAGCGCGGTCGGATATTGGACGATCTTATGGGAAGCCAGCATTTTACCCACAAAGCCGTCTCCCTTGATATACATGAACGCCCCCAGAAGGCAGCCGAAGGCGGCTTGAAGCAGGAATACAGGGAGGCGCTGGTCGGTCCTCATGCCTAAGGACGGGGCAAGAAAGGTGAAGGCTCCGGCGTATGCAAGAGCGATCGGCACAAACATACCCAGGGAGCGCAGGGGAAAGGAACCGACACGCACCAGCATAGCGATATTCTGGCCGTTCTCTTTCTGTTTTTGCCCGAAGTCGCATACCAAAGGCCGGGAGACTCCCATGAGCAGGGCGAAGACGGTTCCCGCGAAGACGATGCTTGCTACGATGAGCATAAGGAACGCCCCGCCCTGTATACTGGATGTTTTAAAAATAAAGACAGAGCCTATGACTACGGTGATATAGGCAATGCTGTCGCCGACGGCTAGCGCAAGAAAAGAACGCTGATGATCGTGCATAACTATTTCCTCTCAATATTTATCTATACTTTTATTTATTTTGTCGGCACTAACAACCTCCCAGCCCCGCCGCTAAAAGCGGTTTTAAAGGGTATCTTGCGCCTATTTGGTTTTCTTTTTATTTTTTCTATTTTCTCTTTTAGTTTCATGTCCGCGTTTCTCATGGTTCGCCGCCCTTTGGGGGCCCCTAAAAGCCGCCGGACGGACCGGCTATCACGTTGTATTCCCGCACAATCTGTATCTCTGAACGGGCGGCAGTTACGCCGCTGACCTCATGCGCCGCAGCAAGAGCGGCTTCCGCCAGAGCCGGGGAACTGGCCGCCCCGTACAGAACCGCCTCTCCCTGAGAAACCTCGACTTCCAAGAAGTGGATAAGGAGCGCCCTATCATAAAGAATATGGCGCTTGACTTCGTGGCTTATGACGCGCTCTTTGAGCGCGCTTCTAAGAGTCTCCTCCACCGCTTCGGTAATGAGCTGGTCCCGCAGGCTCTTGATAAGCAGGGCGCACAGCGGCGGCGGCAGGTATCCTGTGTTAAGCGCAAGATGATAGCTGCTTGGATGGCGCCACTCTATATCAAAAAAATAGCGGTGGAACCCCTTCCTGTCCTTATCGCTCTGTTCTATAATCTGCCGCGCCCGCTTGGTATCGCAGTGGAAATAGCTTTTGACCCGTTCGCCGCGGATGTCTACCGGGGCGCCGAGGAAAACTGACAGGACTCCGGGGATATGCTTGAGGATAACCGCCCCGCCCCGCCCGATGATAACCGCATTGTCCGCTTCCGCTTCGGCAAGGACCGAGGCTTTGAGATAATGCAGGTAATCATCCCGGTCTTGGGACAGGGACGCCCAGAACGAAGGCTTCCGCTCATCGTACTTTTCGATTTTCTGCGCCGCCACGCCGTATGACTTCATACGAGTTTCCAGCGCTTGTTTATCCACAAGCCGGTACCGGAGCAGTTTCGCCAATTCTTGGGCGGTTTCATCCCCCAGGGCCGCAAGCTCCCGGGAAATAGTAATGATTGCCATAAAAACTCCATTCTTATACGCCAGAGGGCGCCCCGCTTTCGCAGGGTCCCGGCGCGGGGGCTGCCGCGGCGCCTCACGGCGCGGCGCGGGAAGCGTTTTTTTTAAAAACCCCCGCAGGGGGCCGCAGGGGGGCGCAGGGGGTCAGCCGCCGTACATGGCTATCATAACCCCTGCGGCAATGGCGGTGCCGATAACGCCGGATACATTCGGCCCCATGGCGTGCATAAGAAGAAAGTTCCCCGGATCCTCTTCAAGGCCAACGCGGTTGGAAACCCGCGCCGCCATAGGCACTGCGGACACGCCGGCAGAGCCGATAAGGGGGTTTATCTTCTCCTTCAAGAACAGATTCATCAGTTTCGCCACACATACGCCGGTGCCGGTGGCGATACAGAACGCGATAAGCCCCATAGCCACAATCAAGAGGGACGCGGGGTTAAGAAACTTTTCCGGAGTCATCTGGCTTCCCACGCCCAGAGAGAGCATCACTGACACGATGTTCATAAGCTCGTTCTGCAACGTCTTGGAAATCCGGTCCACCGCCCCGCACTCTTTGATAAAATTGCCGAACATAAGGCATCCGATAAGCGGGGCCGCCGCGGGCAGGAGCAGGATAGCCAGTGAAAACACCACAAGCGGGAACAGAACCTTCTCTATTTTGGACACAGGCCGCAGCTGCTTCATCTTAATAAGCCGCTCTTCTTTGGTGGTAAGGGCGCGCATAATCGGGGGCTGGATAAGGGGAACCAGCGCCATGTACGAATAGGCGGCCACTGCCACGGTGGCAAGCAGGTCAGGCGCCAGTTTCGCGGCGATGTAGATAGTGGTCGGCCCGTCGGCGCCGCCTATAATCGCCACGGCGCAGGCTTGGAGGAGGTTAAAGTTTACTCCGGGAATAAAGTTCATCGCCGTAATGCCGAACAGGGTGCCGAACACGCCGAACTGGGCCGCCGCGCCCAGGAGCGCGGTCTTGGGGTTGGCGATAAGGGGGCCGAAGTCGGTCATGGCCCCGATGCCCATGAAGATAAACAGGGGGAAAAACTCGTTTCCCACCCCGCCTTCATAGATGATGTGCAGAAAGCCGTGGGGCGGGCTGCCCATGCCTGCCATAGGCACGTTGACGAAAATAGTCCCGAACCCGATAGGAATAAGGAGGAGCGGCTCAAAGCCCTTGGCAGCGCCTAAGTACACGATGAGAAAGCCTACGGCCACCATGAGGAGTTCCTGCCAGCCGAATACGGCGGTGGTTTCGTTTTTGCCGGTTTCCTCGTTAAAAACGGTGGTTTCTTTCTGGATTTCGTCGGTGATAAACGCGAAAAGGCCGGTTGTTTCCGCGATGTTTTTGATAAAACTGCCGAAGGAAACCAGCGGGATATTCTCGCTGCCCGGAATAATCCCGTCAGGGTTCCGTATGGACGCGGGATCCGGCGCAGGGGCTTTGGCCTGGGCCGCGGCGCGGGGCATGAAAGAGAACGCGAAAGCCCCCGCCGCCACCAGCAGGCACAGTTTTATAACCCGCAGGGGATCCGTTTTAAGGTTTAACATGATGGGGTTATCCTATTTCGGCCACAGGCTGCTGGGAGGTTACCTGGGTGCCGGCAGGAACGAGGAAATGCACCTTTCCCGCGGCGGTGGACTTGATTTCCAGTTCCATTTTCATGGATTCGATAATGAGGATAGTGGTACCCGAACTGACCTGCTCCCCTTCAGCCGCGGCGTACCGGATAATGGTGCCTGCAACCGGCGCGGGTATCACCGTGCCGCCGCCGCCGCCTGCGGGGGCTGCTGCCGGCGCCTGCGCCGCCTGAGAAACCGCCGCTGCCGGAGAAAACGCCCCTGAGCCCGCGCTCTGGACCACCACATTATAATCGGTGCCGTTCACATTGACCACATACTTCTCAGGGCCTCCTGCGGGGGCCGGCGCCTTGGCCGGAGGGGGCGCCGCTTTCGCGGCCTCTTCGCCGGCGAACTTCACCGGGCCCTGGGCGCGTTTCTTGAAGAAATCCGGCGCCACTTTGGGGAACATCGCGTAGGTCAGCACGTCTTCCACTGTAACCGCCGGAGTTCCCAGGATCTTTTTCGCCTCTTCCTCAAGTTTCCCGTACTCGTTGGGAATGTCGTCTGCCGGGCGGTGGGTAATTTCTTTTTCGATTTTCAGCGCTTCAAGGGCTTTTTTCACCACTTCCGGGTTCTTAGGCGCCGGGCAGGCCCCGTATTTGCCTGCCGCAAGCCCCTCAAACTCCTCGGAAAGACGGGCGTACCTGCCGAACAGCACGTTGAACACCGCCTGAGTCCCCACAATCTGGCTTGTGGGCGTAACCAGCGGCGGGTATCCGCAGTCTTTCTGCACCACCGCGATCTCTTTAAGCACCGCGTCGATCTTGTCTGACGCGCCCTGCTCTTTAAGCTGGCTTTCGAGGTTAGAGAGCATGCCCCCCGGCACCTGGGATACCAGAATACGGGTGTCAGCGCCCAGAAAGCTCGACTCAAACTGCTTATAATGCTTCCGCACGTCCCGGAAATACGCGGCAATCTCAAGGAGGAGGTTAATATCCAGCCCTGTGTCGTACTCGGTGCCCCGGAAGATCTCGACCATCGTTTCTGTGGGGCTGTGGCTTGTGCCCATAGCAAGGGAGGAGATAACCGTGTCAAGAATATCGGCGCCCGCTTCGGCGGCTTTGGCCAGGGTGGCCACGGACATACCGGTTGTGGCGTGGGAGTGGATTTCTACCGGCAGGCTCACTTCTTTTTTGATGGCCTTGACGAGCTCGTAGGTCTCGTAGGGTTTAAGGAGGCCGGACATATCCTTTATGCAGATAGAATCCGCGCCGATTCCGGCGTATTCTTTGGCAAGCTCCACATATTTCCCGATAGTATGAAACGGGGTTACCGCGTAGGAGATGGCGGCCTGAATATGCTTGCCGGTCTTTTTCGCCGCGTCGGTGGCGGCCTTGAAGTTCCGCGGGTCGTTTACGGCGTCAAAAATGCGGAACACGTCTATCCCGTCTTTGGCGGCGGTTTCCACAAAAGCGGCCACCACGTCGTCGGCATAGTGCCGGTACCCCAGGAGGTTCTGCCCCCGGAGGAGCATCATAATTTTGGTGTTCGGGAGCGCGGCTTTGAGTTTCTTGAGCCGTTCCCAGGGGTCTTCGTTGAGAAAGCGGATGCACGAATCAAAGGTGGCGCCGCCCCAGGCTTCAAGGGCCCAGTACCCGACTTTATCTAATTTTTCGGCAATGGGCAGCATATCAGCGGTGACCATACGGGTTGCGAAAAGGGACTGGTGGGCGTCCCGCAGTACCAAATCGGTAAGTTTAACATTAGGCATTTTTGACTCCTTAACCTAAATTGCGCGTGCGGTATGCGGTTACCGCAGCAGTGATGGCCGCGGCAACCGCGGCGTTTTCCTGAACAGCCGGCGCAGGCGGCGCAGGCGCTTTTGCCGCCGCCGGTTCCGGTTTATCCCATCCGAGGGCATGGATAATTTTACCGGTCAGGGTTATCGCGATGATAAGAATAACGAGAAACCCGAACACAACGCCCATACCAGAGAGCGTAACCATAAGACTTTGCTCAAACATTTCGGCAATAGTCATATATCCTCCTTAACGTCCGCTCCGGCGCGGATCGAACTATGATATTGGTTAATTATTATCCAATCCCCCCCAAATAAACAACCCCCTGCGCAGCCGGAGGCTGTTTCACGTGCTTCCTGCGGCGGGAGGGTTTGGGGGTTTAGTCACAACCCAGAAGCGGCGCCTCAGCGCGCTTCGATGGCGCACGGGCGCGGCGCAGGTAGCCGTTAGCTGGGGGTTTGGGGGAACTGGTTCCACCACATTCTCTTAAAAAGCG